>JAYSYG010000225.1:0-5929 GCA_043716685.1 Sphingobacteriaceae bacterium
CTTTCTACTGTTGGCAGCGGAACGTTTATCATCACAGCTACCCCCGGCGGAAGCATTTGTGTTGGGGGTACAACTTCTTTAATAGCAGGTCCAGTTTTAAGTGCCTCCGCTTATACCTGGGCCGGCCCGGGAATTGTTGGTTCTGTAAACAGTCAAAGTATACAGGCAAATGCAGTAGGTGTATATACGTGTTCTTTACCTTTGTGCGGAAATACTATTTCATCTGCAACCTTTACCGTGTCGGGGTCCGGAACAACCCCCACTCTCGCCGTTACTCCATCAACGCTTAATGTATGCCCCGGCATCACGCCAACTATTGGTGCCAGTGGGGCTTCCACATATACATGGCAGCCGGGTGGGCTAACGGGTTCTATCATAACCATTACTCCAAGTGTAAATGTGGTTTATACTGTAACCGGAACAGATGCGTTCGGATGCCAGGCGGCAAAAACGGTAAGTGTATTATTATATCCAACGCCATCCATTACCGTTACACCGTCTTCTACTACAATCTGCAGTGGTGGCGGTGTCAGCCTTACGCCATCCGGAACCCTTGCCTATACATTACAACCCTGGGGTATGTTTGGCGCCAGCATTGTCTTTGTAGTTTCTCCGCCAACAACAACCGTGTATACAATTACCGGCATGGGACCTGGAGGATGCACCGCTTCCGTCACCGGAACAATTACCGTAAATCCAACTCCAACTCTTACTGTTAGCCCTGCAGCCAGTATTTTTTGTAACAACAGCACAGTTTCCTTAACAGTTTCGGGAGGTTCTACTTATACCTGGCAACCGGGTGGCAGTAATAGTGCTGTTTTAAATCTTTCCCCTCCTTTGGTAAATTCAGTTTACACATTAACTGGTGCTACAGCTTTGGGATGTACTGCACAGGTCGTTAAATCCTTTACAGTAATCCCTTCACCAACAGTTACTGCAAGCTCAAATGTGCTTAGTGTATGTGCGGGAGGCTCTGCAACCTTGTCTGCTACCGGCGCTTCCAACTATACCTGGATGCCGGGAAGTATTCAGGGGCAAACCATTGCAGTAAATCCGCTTACAACCACATTCTATACAGTAACGGGTGAAAGCGGAGGCTGCACGTCTGCCGCGAGTGTATTTATAGCAAATCCTTTAAGTCCCACCATTAGTAGTTCAGGAAACATTGATTGTACCAACTCAACTTCCCAGATTGTTATTTCAGCGAATTCTACAACATATTCATCAGTATGGTCGGGGCCCGGAATTACTGGCCTTACGACCTCTTCTGTGATCCTTGTAAATGTAGCTGGCATTTATTCTGTTGTTCTTACCGATACTATCACAAATTGTTCGGCAACAGAAACCATAAACATTCTAAATATAATTGGGCCCTTATCTCTTACAATTATTCCTTCAAATTCGGTTACCTGTTTTCCTGGTCCGGCTGTAAATCTGTTAATAAGTACTTCCGCAAATTATTCCTGGTATCCTCAGGCTTTGGTTAATCCTCCGGCAGGTCCTTTAGTTTCGGTGAGTCCTACTGTTACCACAACATATACGGTGCTTGCTACTCAGGGCGTTTGTTCAGGCAGTGCCGCTATTACTGTTTCGGTAAATATTACGCCAACACTCACCCTACCTTTTACAAGCAGCACGCTTTGTAGTGGAAGCGTAGCTACATTGGTGGCTGGTGGGGCACTCGATTATAACTGGATGCCTGGCAATCTTAGTGGCTCTTCTGTAACGGTAACACCATTTTCAACACATATTTACACAGTTACCGGGTCAGATTATAATTGTACTGCTTCGGCAAATATAACGGTTAACGTATTGCCAGTGCCAGCTCTCGCAGCTTCTGTTTTTCCATCGCTTATTTGTGTTGGAGACCCGGCAACCCTCACGGCGAGCGGACAGGGAAGTATGCAGTGGCTTACGGGAAGTTCAATTGTTCCCGGAGCTTCGGTTGTAGTAAGTCCCTTTAGCAGCGCAACATATACTGCAATAAGCACAAATTCTCTCGGATGTTCTTCTTATGTGCCGGTTAATATTACTGTAACTGCAGGTCCGGCTATTTTTGCAACAAGCTCGGCAAGTCTTATCTGTAAGGATCAAACTGTATTACTTACGGTTAATGGCGCTACAAATTATACCTGGTTGCCCACGAGCCAAACAGGTAGCCAGGTAATTACCTCTCCTACTGTTTCAACTACGTACACGGTAATTGCGGAGAATTTGGGCTGTAAAAGTTATACAACGGTTTTAATACAGGTGGAGGATTGTTTTCGCACCGTTTTTGGTGTTACAAAAGCGGCAGGTAAGCCACAACTTTTCGGGACAGTGTATAAAATTAATTTTACCATAACAGTTGTAAATAGCTCTTTACAAAATCTTTATAATGTAGAACTTAAGGAAGACTTAAAAAATGCATTTTTTTATCCCTGCACCTATACCCTAATTGAGGTGCCAAAAATAATTTCACGGGGGAGCGGTCTTAAGATCAATTCTTTATTTGATGGTTCTTCGAACCTGAGCTTAACTGATCCTTCTTTCAGCTCGCTGCTATCCGGAAAAAGAGACACACTTGTATTTAATCTGCTCCTGGATCCACATGGGTTTCACGGGATTCTGAAAAATTCAGTTGTCGGTTTTGGACTGGATCAAAATAAACGGGTAGTGTCTGATAGCTCTAATAATGGCTTCAGTTGGGACCCTGACCAGGATGGAAATCCTACCAATAATAATGAACCTACGCTTTTAGAAATAGAAGAGATTGAGTTGTTTATCCCTGAGGGATTCAGTCCGAACGGAGACGGACTCTACGATTTTTTCGCAATAAAAGGATTGAATGGCAGACACGCGAATATCACTATCTTTAACCGCTGGGGAAATAAGGTTTATGAAAAGGAAAATTATGACAACAGCTGGGAGGGAAGTGTTAATACAAATGGCCTCCTCTTTGGAAAAGGAAAAGTACCGGAAGGAACTTATTATTACGTCCTCCAGTTCCAGGATGGTAACAAGGAGACAAAGACCGGTTTTGTAGTATTAAGATATGATTAAATGTTAGGCTTATTAATTAAAAAAGAGTTTCTTCTCGAATTCCGCCAGAAATCCACAATTGGTGGGGTATTGGTATACGTGATCGGCACCATTTTCGTAAGTGCTTTGTGTTTTAAAGGCAAACTTGATAAGCCAACCTGGAATGCATTATTTTGGGTAATAACACTTTTTACATCCGTAACAATTAGTGGTAAAAGCTTTTTAAAAGAAACCGGTGGACAAGCCCTTTTTAACTTCCTGCATTATAGTCCGCAGCAGTTTATTATTTCAAGGATCCTTTATAACATGGTGTTTATGCTGTGTTTAAGTTTTGTAACCTTTTTCTTTTACGCTTTTTTCATAAAGAACGAAGTAGAAAATTTAAGCTTGTTTTTTATTGTCCTTGTACTGGCATCCACTGGTCTGGCGGGAGTTTTAAGTCTTATGAGCGCTATTTCGAGCAAAGCCAGCGGTAATTTTGCCATTATGAGCATTTTAAGTTTTCCGGTTATTATGCCGCTTATTCTTGTGGTTATCCGGCTAAGCAAACAGGCGGTAGATGGCCTGGAATGGGCCGGTGTTGGTTTTGATTTTATTGTGATACTGGTAGCGCTAAATGTTTTAACGATAGCACTGTCCTTTCTATTATTTCCGTATCTTTGGCGGGATTAAAAAAGTTGCTCTTTTAGTCAATAGTTTATGGTTAATAATCTGCAGTTTCATCCTGGAATTTCTCTATCAACTATCAACTATCAACTATCAACTATAAACTTCTCAATGAAGCACTGGTATAAAATACTTTCTGTAATTATTATTCTTTACACTCTGGTTTGGGGGCTGTTGAACCCTGTTCCGCGGCTGGACATCTTAAATGAAACCATACGGAATGTATATTACCACGTTCCTATCTGGTTTGCAATGCTCTTCCTTATGACTGTATCGCTGATCCACAGCATAAAGGCGCTTTCAAAAACAGATCTGTTAAACGATACAAAGGCCTATAATGCGGCATTGGTTGGTTTTTTCTTTAGTCTGCCCGGACTTGCCACCGGCTGTGTTTGGGCCAAATTCACCTGGACAACCTGGTGGACATTCCAGGATCCGAAACTTAACGGAGTTGCCATCAGTATTCTCATTTATCTTGCGTATTTTATCCTCCGGTTCTCTATTGATGATGAATTAAAGCGTGCGCGTATTTCCGCCGTATATAATGTATTTGCATTTGTCATGATGAATGTGTTTATCATGATCCTTCCACGTCTTACAGATTCGCTGCATCCGGGTAATGGTGGCAATCCTGCGTTTGGTAAATACGACCTTAATGACAATATGCGCATGGTTTTTTACCCTGCAGTTATTGGCTGGATCTTTTTCAGCTATTGGTTATTCGAGATTAAAAACCGGATTAGTTTTATTAAAAGCAAAATAGATGATTAAGAAAGTTCTTTGTTTAATGTTAATCTGCCTGTCGTTATTTTCACAGGCGCAACAAATGGTAATGACCTCTGAACCCCAGATGGCAGATAGTTTCAGGGAAGAAGGTAAAATTTACGTGGTTATTTCTGTGATCGCACTTATATTTCTGGCCCTCGTTTGTTTCCTTATTTATATTGAACGAAAATTGAAGAAGTTAGAGGATAAGGTGAATAGTAAAAGTTTATAGTCAATAGTTTATAGACAATAGTTAGTTAGAAGAGATGAAAAAATTACACATACTAGGGATCCTCGTTATTGCAGTAGCAATTGGAGTTATTTTTGTTTCCTTAAAGAATACCAGTACCTACGCCGATTTTACCGAGGCGCTATCAAACCCTGACAAGGAGTTTCACGTGGTGGGTAAGCTTGATAAAGCACAGCCCCAGGTGTATGATCCACGTGTAAACCCTGATGAGTTCCTTTTTAGTATGATTGATAACAAAGGTGTGGTAAAGCACGTTGTTCTTCACAAAAGCAAGCCCCAGGATTTTGAAAAAAGTGAACAGATCGTTTTAATCGGGAAAATGCAGGGTGATAATTTTCATGCAAACGATATTTTAATGAAATGCCCGAGTAAATACAACGATGGCAAATCGCAGGTAAACTAAAATTTATGGCAAGTATTGATTATGGTGAAAGAGTGTGGGCCGGTAATTTAGGAAACGCATTTATTGTTCTGTCGTTTGTTGCAGCGCTTCTTTCTTTTGTTACTTTTTACCTTTCCTCTAAAAATACTGCTTTCGTAAAGCTGGCGCGCTTTGCGTTTAACCTGCACAGTTTTTCGGTAATTGGTATCATCGCTACTTTGTTCTACATGCTGTTCAATCATTTTTTTGAGTATCAATATGTCTGGCAACACAGCAACATGGAGATGAACAGGAAGTATATTCTGTCCTGTTTCTGGGAAGGGCAGGAGGGAAGCTTTTTATTGTGGACCTTCTGGAATGTTGTATTGGGATTACTCTTAAAAAGACAACTGAAAAACGGAGAGTGGGAAATACCGGTAATGACAATCTTTTCCCTGGTTCAGGTTTTTCTTGCAAGCATGATCCTGGGAGTGTATGTGTTGGATTATAAGATCGGAAGCAATCCTTTTTTATTGCTGCGCGAACACTCCGAATTTAGAGACCTTCCATGGATACATAGTCCGAATTACCTGGCCAATACCATTAAATTGGCACGCGGCCTGAATCCTCTGCTGATGAATTACTGGATGACGATCCATCCGCCGACTTTGTTTTTAGGTTTCGCGTCTACACTGGTACCTTTCGCTTTTTCTATTGCAGCTCTATGGAATAAACAGTATACGAAATGGCAAAGTAGTGCTTTACCCTGGACTTATTTTGGAATTCTTGTATTAGGTGTTGGTATTTTAATGGGCGGTGCCTGGGCTTACGAAGCGTTGAGCTTTGGTGGTTTCTGGGCATGGGAT
>JAYSYG010000226.1:0-1872 GCA_043716685.1 Sphingobacteriaceae bacterium
TTTACGCTGTAGCATGTTGACTTTGTTTTTGTTTGACAACACTAAATTACTTAATATAAGTGATTTAAACAAATAAACATGCTACTTTTTTTATCCTAATTCATTCTTTTTTAATGTGTTATTGTTGTTGCGAAACTTGAGTTTTAAATATGCACGTTGTTAATAATTGACAGTGAGTTTTTAACAATGGAGTCTTGATCCGAGGTGCAGATTCTGTATTTTTTTTGATTCAATATATAGGGTCTGCTGATAAACTCAGCATAAATTCTTTATGACATCCCTGCCAGGATTCAATAGAACTGCGGGTAAAATCATTTGGATGTAAATTTCTTCAGCAAATCGCAATATTGATTTCGCCATTGTCTTTGCTGAAAAACGCTTGCATATTTTAGTTAAAAAACACAAGAGAACGGCCCCTGCCAATTTGACCAGGTTAAGCACCAAAAAGATGCAAGCAACCCATGATTCGCTTGTATTTCTGAGCCTTGTTTGGTACGGTTTAATCCATCTGCTGTTTTGGCCTGTCCAAACTTACCCTCAATTGAATTGCGTTCTCCCGGACTTGCGTTTTTCTTAACAGCCGAGGGTCTTCCAAGTGGTTTCGCCAAAGCTTGATTCCCTTTTCTTGTAACGCCGCCCGGTTTGTAGGCTCTTCATCATTTTAGGTGATGTTTTCTGGCTTTATTCGTAAATTATCTAAGTATTATATTGCAGAATTGCAAATATATACAATAAGTGATAGTGCTAAATTTATTTATCTTTTATCTCATTTTTTTTCATCACTTAAATTATCGAAGTATAAATTCCCTTCGGAAGATCTAAAAATAAGTCATACCATACGTTTTCGTTTTATTACACTTTATTTTTTATCACCTACTTTGACAAAGAACCCCTATACACGCTTGCTTTTGGTTATTCCCATGATTCCCTGCATTTGATTTCTCAAATATCGTTATAAATATCTTAATACTAATGAAATTATAGTTTATCATCAGACCCTATTTAATGCATGCTTATTAATCGTAATAGTTGAGAATACAATCTGCTAACCTATTCCAGACCAGATACATTTTTTATGAATCAAATAAAATGTGTGAATTATGTAACTATTTCCCAAAATTATGTAACACCTTAGCAAATCTATGGTCGTAATTTTACAAAATCAAATCATATATAAAAATAATAAATTATGAAGCTACTAAGAACAAATTTAATCGTGATTTTAAGTGCAATTATGATATTTTCAAGTTGCGCATCATTAAACAAAACCCAAAAGGGAGCAGGAATCGGAACTGTAGCTGGTGGCGCAATGGGCGCGGTGATTGGTAAAGTCTCAGGCAATACTGCGCTGGGTGCAATTATCGGAGCTGCTGTTGGAGGTGCTACAGGTGCTGTGATTGGTCATAAGATGGACAAACAGGCTGCGGAAATAAAGAAGACTGTTCCTGACGCAAAAGTTGAACGCGTTGGTGAAGGTATTGTCGTAGAATTTAACAGTAACATCCTTTTTGCTTTTGATAGATCAAATCTGTCCTCTGGTGCTAAAACTAACCTGAATAAACTGGTTAAAGTTCTGAATAGTTATCCTGACACAGACATTGAATTGCAGGGGCATACAGACAGTAAAGGGAGTGCATCTTACAATCAGAACTTATCTGAACAAAGAGCTAGTGCTGTAGAAGGTTATCTTAATGGTCAGGGTATTTCTTCAAGTCGTACAACGATAAAAGGATTTGGTGCAACTCAACCGAAATATGACAATAATACTGATAATGGTCGTAGTCAAAACCGCAGGGTTGAATTTCTGATTACTGCTAATGAAAAAATGAAGGCTGCAGCTGCAAACGAAGCAGGTAAATAAATCTAATATTA
>JAYSYG010000227.1:0-1870 GCA_043716685.1 Sphingobacteriaceae bacterium
TTACCTTCGGTTGGCATTTCATCTAACCCAACAAGTGTCTTGTTAAAGAGTGCGCCATCTCCGGCCAATCCTCCTGTTATAATAGTATCTTTAGGCAAATTATTCTTTAAACCCATTACAAGGTCGCTGCCGTTTATTTTTTGCCCGTCTGCTAAAATGAGTACGTATTTTAAACCGGTATGAACAAGTTTTTCAGTTAATCTTCTGCCGGCCTCGTAGCTGTTAGTGTGGTTTTCTATTTGCGTTAAAGCACATTGTATGGTTGTTTTTTCGAAATAAATTGCAGTAAGTGAAATTGTTTCATCATTTACTTCAGTATCACATATTTCACCTGCAGTTGAACACGAAAGAATATGTGCTTTAGAGTAAGCGGCCCTGATCTCCTTAAATAAGGAGGCGTTATTTAAAATTTGTCTGCTTCCAAACACTAAAACAAAAGAGACCAACTCAGGATCAAAACCCTCATGTTTTATATTTTTCCAACCCTCGGATAGAGAGTATTTTCTTTGAATAACTTTCATTTAATAGATTTTAAATCAACCCAAAAATACTCAGCTGAATAGATCTGTTGTTTTATGAATCAAAAATACCACATGGAGGAAATTTTTCCCTTGTAATTAAAAACAAAACTTATATATGTAAGATTTTTACCTAAAATGTAATTTCAGCGTCCGAACTTCCCGATTTTGATTTTAATCTTACATCTGATCGATTTCTACGTTTTTGGAATTATTATTGAGGGCTGGTGTGCATATCTTTATATCCGAAACGTAATAGATCTCAGGAACATGAAAAAGATTTTGAATATCGGGGCTTCAGCAAGCAATACTGAAAATCTGAACAGGAAAATAAAACTACATAACCTTATAGCTGTTTTTATAATTATAACATGTGTAACTTATATGCCATTGTATATACATTATGAACTATACTTATTAATGAAGACGTCACTTTCGATGATTCTGGTGGTTTCATTTTGTCTCTTCCTGCAATCAGGAAAAAAACATCAGGCAGGATTTGGGATCCTGATTTTTGGTGTAATGATTCTTTTAAATGTAAGTACGCTGCAATTTGGCCTGGTAGCTAACGTTCATTTTTTTCATATTTGTTCGTGTATGGCCGCAATTACATTATTTGACAAAAATAAAAATTTAAGAAATCTAATCATTTCTTTTTCTATACTCTCCTTTTTTGCACTTTTGGGATATTTTTATGACAAAGCTGGGCTTGCCAACTTGCCCGAAGGAGTTATGGCAGGATTAAAAACTTATGGATACATTAATTATGTGGTCTTATTTATCTTCACCATTATTTTTTTCACTTCATTTGTAAAACAAAATTCCATTTCCCAGGAAAAAATCCTAACTCAAAATGCCGTTTTGGAACACAAGAATATCCAAATTACGGATTCTATAAAATATGCAAAACACATACAGGATGCCCTATTGCCATCTTTACATTCCATAAAAGAATATCTTGAAGAAAGCTTTATTCTTTACAAACCAAAAGACATTGTTGCCGGAGATTTTTACTGGATGCATGCAAAAGAAAACGGACAGGTTCTCTTCGCCGCAGCAGATAGCACAGGCCATGGGGTTCCAGGTGCAATGGTAAGTGTTGTATGCACCAATGCTCTGAACCAGGCCGTAAAAGAATTCGGCTTAACAGACCCTGGTCAAATCCTGGATAAAGTGCGTGAACTCGTGGTAAATTCATTTCAAAAATCCGATAATGATGACGTGAAAGATGGTATGGATATTTCTTTGTGTCTTATTGACAAAGATAAACGCATAGTAAACTGGGCCGGAGCCAATACTCCCCTCTGGATCATTAGGGAAAACAGTGAAGAACTTGAAGTAATTAAACCTGA
>JAYSYG010000228.1:0-1867 GCA_043716685.1 Sphingobacteriaceae bacterium
AGCCCCGGAAACTGTAGTTGTTAATGAACAGGCAGAGCCAAAAGAAAAAGTGTTGCCTGCATTTATTGCAGGTACTTTTAAACGCCTTGAATTAAAAAAATCAATTCGCTTTTTGGCCAGTCCACCCGAAGATACCTGCGACGTACTGGTTTTTAAGGACGGTTCAGAAATTAAAGGAAAAGTAAAAGAAATTGGCGCCAGCGAAATTAAATATAAAAGATGCGATACACCTGATGGTCCAACCTACATAAGTAAAAAGTCGGAACTATTTATGATCAAATACGCAAACGGCACACGCGAGGTTATAAAATCCGAATCAGAACCTCAGCAAACAAAAACACAGGCCCCGTCTCAGAACTTAAACACTTACAAACAACAAAGATACAACAGGCAGAACCATCCGCTTGCTATTGCCTCACTCTTCTTTGGGATCCTTTGCCTGGTTGTTGTGTACGTAGCTCTTATTGCAGCTATGATTGGAGTCCTTTACACCGGCGCTATTTTTATTCTTCCCTTTCTTTTTGCACTTGCAGCCGTGGTTACCGGTAAAACAGCGCTTAACAGGATAAGAGAACAGCCCGATGTTTACAAAGGAAAGGGCATGGCCTTGCCTGGATTTATTATGGGACTATGTGTTCTAGGCATTTATGCACTGGCATTATTCATCTTTTTGTTAATATTTGCAGGATTGTAGATTATTTAATCTTAGCTATGAGAAAATTAACTGTACTTACCCTTCTTCTTTGTCTATTCTCTTGTAGCGTGCAAAAACGCCATTATCAAAAAGGCTACTTCATCAGCTGGAATAAAAAATCTTCTCATACTACTCGTGAGGTAAAAGAACCATCTCAAAAATCAGCAACCAATCACTTTACTGAATTAAGCAGCACCGAAAACACGGTTGATAAAACGGTATTCCCCGCTCCTTCCTCTCTTGCAGCAGGTTTTAATGGAACAAAAAGAAAAAGGGCTTACCAATCGGTAGAAGACTCCTGCGACGTGATCATATTTAAAGATGGTTCTGAAATAAAAGTTAGGATCGTTGAAATTGGCAGTACACAGGTTAAATACAGAAAATGTAACATGCCCGATGGGCCGGTTTATATTACAAATAAAACCGAGCTGTTTATGATCAAATACGCAAACGGGGTTAAAGAGGTTATTAAGACCCCCGAAGTTATTACCACAGCTCCTGCACAAAACTATGCTCCTGCACAAAGATTCCGGAAACGCGATACCAGGCTCGGAACAACCAGCTTAGTATTTGGTATTTTGGGAATTTACCCGCTTATCTTTATTGGAAGTATCACCGCAATTATTGCCTCAGTCATTCAATTGAACAAAATTGCGCAGTACCCTGATGAGTACGGTGGTGAAAAAAAAGCCAGGGCCGGACTTATACTCGGAATTGTCGGCCTGGTAATATGGATACTCATTATAGCGGCTCTGATACTGGTTGCTTAAAGATCAGCTTACCTCTTCCTGTAAAAATAATAGATATCATCGTCCGTATTATTCTTGCGGTTACTACTAAAATAACCTTTAGCATCTCCCTGTAGTAAGTAGATCCCGAAATCATCGAAGCGGCTGTTCAGGTTGGCGCCAGCATTTTCGGCTTCTTCAAAAATCTTTTCCTTTGTAGCAGAAGGTGGCGCATAAAAAATATCAAGTCCTCCTAAACCGGGGATATGATCGCTTGAAAAATAAAGCGTATTATCATCTGTTATGAACGGATACACTTCATTGCCAGGACTGTTTACCTGCGGCCCTACATTCTTTGGAGCGCCCCAACCATTGCTTGTCCACTCGCACATAAAAATATCCTTACCACCCGATGAACCCTTCATATCACTTACAAAAAACAGGT
>JAYSYG010000229.1:0-1852 GCA_043716685.1 Sphingobacteriaceae bacterium
CCAAAAGCAGCCCGCGCCGAATGTAGCGGTATCTATGGTTTGGTTAGTTGGATTTTCGGAGGGTGCTGACGGCGCTGTTTCTTCTGTTTTCATAGTTGCCTTGTTTGATGCTGTGGTTTTGTTTTGTCCGCAAGCGGAGATAAAAAAAATAGCTGCAACAAACGTTACAGCCATTTTTATAGTGAGTATTTGTTTCATACTTTATTTACGATTTTCTTCTGTCTTTGGTTCTTGACCTGGCTCTACAATTTCAAAAATTCTGTTCTCTTTCTTCCTTTTTGGTTTTTTTGGCTTCCCCCCCTTTTCACGGCCAACCATGTCGTAGTATTTTTTGATCTTATCGTTTTTGGTGATCTTAACAGTACCATCCAGATCCCATTCAACCGACACAAAATTGATCATTACTGTTTGATTGTCTTCGTTCGTTGCTGAGGATTCTACTTCCAGCATCCGCACTTCGGTATCGGTAGAATCCGTAAAAATAGAATCCTTATTAATGCGATACCTCATCCATTTGTAGCCGAATTTATCATATAAAAAATCACTGAATAATCTTCCATCCTTAAACGTCATTTTATCAGCAACGCCCTTTTTACCCGGCACGCCGTCTTTCACCTCATCAAGCATAATGTTAAAAGTTCTTTTATGTAAAGAATCTTTCTCACCTTTAAAAGCCACTAAGGTCATTAAGATAACAACACATAAAACCCCCACCCTGAGAGAAACTGATTTTAATATACCCATAACAATTTTTATAGAAATTTTATATGTAAAAATAGGAATTTATTATTTACTTAACCGTTAAATATAATTAACAAAAATGCAGCCTCTTGCCGAACGGATCCGCCCCAAAAATCTTGATCACTATGTTGGTCAGCAACACATAATCGGTCCGAACAGCGCCCTGCGCAGCGCCATACAACAAAATCTATTACCCTCGCTTATTTTATGGGGACCGCCAGGTGTTGGAAAAACCTCGCTTGCATTAATTATCTCTACTGAATTAAAGCGTCCTTTTTATATGTTGAGTGCAATAAACAGTGGTGTAAAAGATGTGCGCGAAGTAATAGAAAAAGCAAGCGATAATAACCTATTTAACCAGAATAAACCCGTGTTGTTTATTGATGAAATTCACAGGTTCAGTAAATCGCAACAGGATTCATTGTTAGGCGCAGTGGAGAAAGGTGTTGTCACACTTATTGGCGCAACCACTGAAAACCCCTCTTTTGAAGTGATCCCGGCTTTGCTGTCACGCTGCCAGGTGTATGTATTAAAATCGCTGGAGGAAAAAGAATTGCTGGAGCTTTTGCAAAATGCAATAAGGGAAGACGAATACCTTTCCACAAAAAAAATTGAATTACAGGAACACGAAGCGCTGATACGGGTGAGTGGCGGTGATGCGCGGAAATTATTGAATGCACTTGAGATCACCGTGAATAGCCAGGGTGCGGGTGAGATCGTGATTACAAATGAACTGGTTCTAAATACCATTCAGCAGAATCTTGCACTTTACGATAAGAGCGGCGAACAACATTACGATATTATTTCCGCCTTTATTAAATCCATAAGGGGCAGCGATCCCAATGCGGCACTGTATTATCTTGCCCGCATGTTAAAAGGTGGAGAAGATCCTTTATTTATTGCCAGGCGCTTGCTTATCCTTTCAAGTGAAGATGTAGGCAATGCAAATCCAAACGCTTTGCTGCTTGCAAATAATTGTTTTAATGCTGTAAATGTTATTGGTATGCCTGAAGCAAGGATCATACTTGGCCAATGCGTAACCTATCTGGCTTGTAGCGCAAAAAGCAATGCGAGTTATATGGGCATTAATGAGGCTATGGCTGCCGTCGAT
>JAYSYG010000230.1:0-5847 GCA_043716685.1 Sphingobacteriaceae bacterium
TATTTACTCTTTGATACTTTTGAAGCATAATATTCGTTTTAGGAGTAAAGTGAAAAAGCAGGTTATAGTTCAATATAAATAACCTGGTTTTTACTGGCAAGGTTTTTTATTATAAACAGGTAGTAATAAATAAACATGAAACTGAACAAAAACATCAACCGTGTTACTTCAATTAGTGCAAAGGACTTTGAAGAAAATTATTTTAAACCGCAAAAGCCTCTTCTTATAAAAGGTTTAGCCAACTTATATCCCGCTGGAAGAAAATGGAATATAAATTTTATTAAAACATATTGTGGAGATGTGGATGTAGATATTTTTGACAATGGGAAGAAGGACAACTCCTCATCCGCTTTTACCACACCCGATCTTAAAATGAAATTCAGCGATTATGTGGATACTATTATTAAAGATGAACCGTCCGACCTGCGGATGTTTCTTTTTAATATGTTTAAGAAAAGGCCTGGTTTAAGAAAAGACTTTCCATGCCCCTACTTTTTTAAAGGTATCCTTGGCAAAATCGGCTATATGTTTTTCGGGAGTAAAAATATTAAAGTACGGATCCACCAGGATATAGATATGTCCAGTGTTATACTGACTCAGTTTCACGGAAGAAAAAGAGTTGTACTCATTTCCCCTGAATACTCCGATCTATTATACAGACTTCCTTACAATACGTATTCGCTTGTTGACCTGGACAATCCCGACTATAACAAATATCCCGGATTAGAGTATGTTCATGCCGATGAGTATATTTTAGAACATGGTGATGCTTTATTTATGCCTAGCGGTTACTGGCATTATATAACTTATTTGGACGGAGGATTTGGAGTAAGCTATAGAAAACTGGCGCCAGCTTTCAGCATGAAACTACGTGGGCTTTTATGTCTTACCGTATATATGCCATTTGATAAGATTATGAATTTTCTGCTTGGCAAAAAATGGCTTGTAAAAAAAGAAGGTATTGCCGAGCTTCGGGCAAATAAAGCTATTGTGAGAAAAATGATAGAAAAAGAATATGCTAACATCAGCCCGGAACATAATCCAGTGTTTCATGCAGAAATGCACGTGAATCAACACTAATTTTTAGTTCAAAATAAAAAAGTTTGTATCAAACCGATATAAACTTTTTTGTTTTTAAATCCTATACGATTAAGTAAACTGTATTGTTGTTAAAAACGCTGAAGGGTTTTCTGTAATTCTTCGCGCACCCTAACAGGGTTTTCCATAACTCTTAGCTAACGGCCTGTCAGGGCTTTCTTAAGCTCTCCACGAACCCTGACAGGGCTTTCCGAAGCACTTCACGAACCTCTGTCAGGGCTTTCCGAAGTTCCTCGCTTACCTTATAAGGATTTGCCCACAAGTTAGAGTAAGAACACTCCATCATGACGCTTTCTTTTTCTTACCCAGACTTGCTTTTAACTGGCTCAAAAGATCCTTGGATTTACTGTGAACCACTTTTAATTCGGAAGCTTTAACCGGCTTTCCTTTGGATTTAGCCTTAATTACCTTCATTAGGTCAGCGCTATACGTATCTTTATATTTTGAAATATCAAATTTCCCTGTGAGTTGATCTATTAGTGAAATTGCCATTTTTAATTCGCCCGGTTTTACTTCCGTTTTTGCCGGCAAATTCAAGTCTGCAGAATCTCTGATCTCTTCATGAAAGCGGATCCTGTTTAAAATAATTACTTTTTCATTGGCTCTTAGAATAGCGAGACTTTCTTTACTGCGCATTACAAAAGACGCAATTCCGACCTTTCCACTTTTTACCAATGCTTCGCGCAGCAATGCATAAGCACGCGAACCCGATTTGTCAGGCTCAAGGTAATAGGGCGTTTCGTAATACACGCTTTCTATTTCCTCCTCTTTAACAAAATCGGTGATCTCAATAGTCTTTGTCTTTTTTGCACTTGCCGATTCAAAATCCTTATCAGATAAAATCACGTACGCATCATTGGGTAGTTTATAACCCTTCACAATGTTTGCCCATTGCACTTCCTTTCCTGTTTTTTCGTTAACCCGCAAAAACCGGATATTTGAATGGTCTTTTTTATCCAGCATATCCAGATCGAGGGCACTCGACTCTGTTGCGCTGTATAGCTTTACTGGTATATTTACCAGCCCAAAACTAATTGCTCCTGTCCATATTGGTCTCATACTATTGTTTTTTTGGTTTTAATGATTCCTTCTCAAGAATTTTCATCAGTGCTTTTTCGTGACTTTGAAGCTTTGATCTGCCTGCCACTTCCCTGTTTGCTTCTAACTCTTTAAAATATTTTTCTATGTCTCTCGTTTCATACAGGGACACAATTACAGGATGCACATAATATTTTTTGCAAACGGTTCTGGTGTTACCAAGTTGTTTTGAAACAATATCCAATGCTTCGATTACATTCCTCTTTGTCTGATCTTGCGTTTCACAGCAACCAAGTTTTTTAAACGCCAATAGCGCGTGAATGCTACCTGACCATGTTCTGAAATCCTTTGCTGAAAAATCTTTGCCGCTTATTTTTTTTATGTACTCATTTACCATTCCAGAGTCGATAGAATGGTGTTCATTTTTATCATCATAAAACTGGAACAACTCCTTTCCGGGAATATCACGACATTTTTTTACAAGCAGTGCAAGACGTTTGTTTTTAAGGCTGATTGAGTGGTGAATTCCCTTTTTTCCTTTAAATGTAAAATTCACAGTATTTCCTGAAAATTTAACATGTTTATCTTTTAAGGTTGTTAAGCCATACGATCCGTAAAGTTTTTCATATTGATCGTTTCCAATACGGATGTGCGTTTCTTCCATCAAACTCACCACAAGAGCCAATACTTTTTCAAGAGGCAATCCGGGCAGAGAAAGATCCTTTTCAAGTTGCATGCGCATTCTCGGAAGATTAGATCCGAATTCATATAAACGGTAAAATTTGGTTTGGTTGCGGAAGGAATTCCAAAGAGGATGATAGCGGTATTGTTTACGTTCCTTTACATCCAGTCCTGTAGCCTGTAAATGACCGTTTTCACGCACACAGATCCAAACATCTTTCCATGCAGGTGGGATTACTAATTTTTTGATACGTTCAAGTTCCTGCTTATCACTTAACTTTTTATCTTTTAAAATGTAGTGAAAACTTTTTCCTTTTTTGATCCTCTTTATACCAGGCTCAGCATCTTTTACGTAGACCAGGTTGACTGCTTCTGCAGTTTTTACCACGTCTTTTAACAACGTACTGATTTTTACTTGTGAAAGATTAATCGGATCAGTAAACATATTAAGCTATTTTAATTAAATATTTAAAAAAATTTAAGTCAATAAATAACCACCACTATCTCTGCCTTCTCTCCTGCACTGTTTAGAGCACTTCACTAATACTCTTAGAATTACTTTTTGAATACTAAGAGCCGTTTAAATTTTATCTGTTAAAGCGAAACATTTCAGGAATTTCAACAGACTTATCCCTGATCTGCCCTGAAATCAAATCCGCAGCCAATGCACTAAATGTTATGCCATTTCCTCCGAAGCCGAGAGCAAAATAACTGTTAGGTTTTTTAGAGTAGGATCCGATATATGGCAAACCATCTTTTGTTGAACCAAAGGTGCCGGCCCAGGAGAACTGGGGCCTGAAGTCAATTTCAGGAAATAACTTCCGGAAATCCTCTTCCAGTTTTTTTGCTTTTTTTTCTAGCAAGGCGTCTCTTTTTTCAGGATCATAATACTTCTCATCCCTTCCACCTACAATAAGTCTCCCTTTATCTTCTCTAATATATAAATAAGGATCGGACGTATTCCACAATACTGTACCTTCAAAAAAAGAAGGTAATCCTTTCAGGTGTTCAGTCACAAAAGCATAGGTAGATTTTAATTTTACAATTGATTTACTTATTTGTTCCGTTACTTCAAAACCTGTAGCATAAATGATTTTTTTTGCCTTTACGCGATAACCCTTATCCGTTTGAAGTTCCACCCCTGCTGACGTTTCTTCTATGTTAGTAACAGTATTGTTTTCGAAAACACGCAACCCTTTTTTCAAATTATACCGGATGAGGCTATGGGTAAATAAATATGCGTCGGTAGTGGCAGCCTTTGAAGACAGAATTGCTTCTTTTGACTTAAAATTATAGCGTTGTAAAATTTCGGCTTCGCTGAGAAATTCCACATCAAAACCAGCTTCTTTCCTGATCTCAAATTCCTTTCGCAGGTAATCGCTTTTTTTTGAGGCATCAGAAAAATAGACACTACTACAGTATTTAAAATCCTTAAATCCAATTTCGTTTGAAATATCTTTGATCCGATCAATTGCTTCACTGCAGAATGTATACGCCCTTATAGCTGATTCCTTCCCGATTTGCCTGGCCAAAAGATGAAGAGGAACATCTATCTCATACTGCAACAAACTCGTACTTGCGCTGCTACTGCCCAGGCCAATACTTCTCTTGTCAAGAATAATACATTCTATCCTGTTTCTTATCAGAGAGTGAGCCATTAGCGCCCCGCTTATTCCACCGCCAAGCACAACGACTTCGGTAAACTCATCTGACTGGAGAGTATCAAAATCTTCTCCAAGACCATTTTTCATTAAAAAGTAGGGGTATCCGGATTTTAAATTCATAAACTAATTGTTATACCGCTTCTAATTCTTCTTGTTCTTCTTCTTCTTCCTCAGCGTTTAGATTCACATGTATAAAAAGTTCATCTCTTAACGTATCTTCCATAACAGCAGCAAACGTTTCTTCTGCCTCCTGCTCCTCTATGAGTGTTTGTTCCAAAAGAAGAATACACTTAAAATTGCCGAGTTCATTTGCAAGGCTGATTAAGCGGTTGTATTTTCTGATTTCAAACTCCTCTATCTTTTGTGATACTGCTATTAAGGCGAGTTCCCGATCAAGGGTCCTTTTTTCTGTCGTGTTTATTGCAGCCTTAACTTCTAAGATAAATGATTCAAGCTCAGCACATTTTGCTGAACTCTTGTTTTTGCTGAGAAGGTTAAATATCTTTTCTATTCTGGCGATATGTTCCTGCGTTGCGTTGTAATGTCCTTTAAAACTTGCCTTCAGGTAAAGCGTAGAGGTCGCCCTTTGCATTTTTCTCAGCAAAACGCTCACTTGTTTTTCACACCAATACATAGATTTCAGTTCTTTAATAAATTCTCTTTCAAAAGAATAAGTACCAGAAGATATTATTTTCTCATGCAAATATGTAAAGTTTTTCATACGGAGACTAGATTAAACCATTTTTAGACCAATCGTATGCCAATTTATTCTTACATCCATTTGCCTGAAAACACCCTGTTTATAGTTAAAAACAACCCTCGTCGGAAGGAGGTGTAGAAAAAATACCTCAGTGCGAAAACCCGGTGGCATGATTACTGCTATACTTTAGTGTCAAATTTTGCCGGTAATTCATTAATTTACTCTAAAGTTTATACATTTAAGATCCCGTATGTTTTTAACCCAGATTAAAATATCAAATAGAAATTATTTTTATCTCATCGCCGGATTTTCAATTGTAATTATACTCGCTGCAATTTTACTGTCGCTTTATACCATTACTGACAATTATAAGTCCTTATCATACCTCGATAAGGCTTACGGAATAAATGCGCGTATTGATAAGATCCATAACATTTTAAAGGATGAGGAAAATCAACAAAGAGGATATCTGATTACCTACCGCCTGGTTTTTCTTAAAACATTTGAATACTCTAAAAAAACAATTAACCAGGAATACACTGCACTATATACTCTGCTGAAAGACGAACGTGAACAGCAGGAACATTTGGTAGCACTTGGAATGGAAATCAAAATGAAATTAAAGGTACTGGAGACCGGTAAAAAATATTTTGAATCAAAAAACAT
>JAYSYG010000024.1:0-2546 GCA_043716685.1 Sphingobacteriaceae bacterium
ACACTAGCTTCGGCATAAGGCCCCTTGTCCAATGCTGACAAGCTCTTCGGAAATAACAATACATGTTTGTTCTTTTCGTTAACCGTTCCCCACACTGCTTTCATGGTAATTACCTCACGCCATTTTAATTTTCGCAACAAAGGTACTTTATTTAAAAATAATCCTTCAAAATGATGATACAGTGCCAGGGAAACAAATTGATCACTGGTAAATTCGTAATACTTCATCATGTTAAAAGCCATGTAATCATAAATGTAGGTCTGGTTCCCGCCATGCAGCTCCATTAAAGGATACGGAACCACTCCCCAGATTTTTCCTCCTTCCAACACATAATCTGTATAGCCTAAAATGGGCGTGATCCTGAACCTGTCGCTGATATTAACGACCAGCTTATGATAATCGTATTCTCCCTTAAACGCATTTTGCAATGATTTAGAATAATTTAACTGGATGATGGGATAGGTTGTGCCTATAGATAAGCGCGTAAACCCTTCGCCAACATATTTTTCCTTCCAGGCAAAACGGAGGTTTAACCTTGCCTCTGTGTTATTAATGTTTTCACGCGCTCCAATGCCCCCATCTCTTTTTTCATAGAGATACTGGTTGGTGCCAAGCGGTGTAAACTGGCGGCCAATAATACTTACTTTGCTTATTAAACCCGGGAACCATTCACGTTCATAATAGCCCTGCACGCTAGCCACCCGCGTAAGGTTGGTAAGCGGACTCGATCTGAAAAAAGAAGCAAGCACGTTATCCTGTGAAAATCCATTTGTACTTTGACCGAGGATCTCGTTGTCGCTCCGGTAGTTCATCCCTACGATCTGCCGTTTTGGTTTTTTGGAAAGAAAACTCTTGAATCCCAGCGCATATTTCCATTTTTCATCCTTTAAACCATAAGCTACGTAGCCGTTTAACTCGTACCATTTACTGAATTTTTCACTTGTTCTTCCTCCAAACCGCAAGCGTAGTCCTTCAATTGCGTTATAAGAAACCAGGTTTGTGTAAGGGCCGATCTCAAAATTATTTACTTTTTTATACCCCGCCACCAAAATGTAAAAAATGTCGACCCAGGTTTTGTATACCGGTAAGGACTGTATGGTATCTATCATTTTAAAAACCTTCTTTTCCCGCGCTGTAAGACTGTCGTGGCGGTTGGCATTCCAGAAATCGTCCGAACGTTTTGTGGCACTGTCTTCTACAAGAATTTTATCTGCAAATTCATAAAATTTATCCTCCTTCGGCTGGTTTAATTTTACTTTTTTATAGGAAGCAGTTTTTCTTCCATAAAACCCCAGCGCTTTTTTGGTTGGTGCAAAATCTATGACCAGTCTGTCTTTCGTCATGGTCCAGGCGCTGTCTACATACGTAAACTCCTGGATAATATTTGCAGTATTAATAAAGTTAAGGTTAGCATCCTTTGGCAGGCTCATTTCAAGGCGCTTTACACCCCAGGTGGTATCTGCAATCCAGATGTTACCTGTAAAGCTAAGTTCCTGAACACGTTTGGGCTTAAAGCTGATGTGATATATATACTGGTTGTTCTCAAAGGCACTGTCCTGCAGGTAGAATTTGTAATAGAACAGGGCATTCTCCCCAATAGGACTGGGCAATTGTTTATTAAATACCAGGATGTTGTTCTCAAAAATATTCACATTCTGGTACATGTCGCCCAAAACCTGGGACACGCTTGAGTTTTCAATCCCTGTGATCTTGCTGGCAATTACAACTTCCTTCTTGCGCTTGGGATTGCTTTTGTAATAAAAATCGGATAAACTTTCAATAATAAAAAAAGGGAGGGAGGGTTTCTCGCCGCTGAAGGAGCTATCAACATTATCGAAAACAAAGGCAATGGGCTTCAGGATTTTCTTATCGCGCATTTCTTTCGGAATACGGGTAAGATCAAACTCCAACTTGTTGTAAACCTCATATTCGTAAGCTTCCAGGCGGTTTTTATCATTCTTGTATTTATTCTTCACACAGTTTCGTATGATCCGGTGTGCAGGGTTCTCTCCCGCATTTATAACTACTTCGGTCAGGGCTATCCCTTCGTCGTTCATAGGAAAATTGATCTCCTGCTTATTGATTTGTTTCAGGGCACGCGCCAAACGTTTATATCCAACATATACCGCAATAAGCGAATCGCCCAATTTAGGGCTGTTAATGATAAAATTACCGTCAAAATCTGTCTGGGCGCCAATAGTAGTGCCTTTAATAATTACTGAAACAAAGGGAAGCGCCTCTTTATTACCCACTGCAAACACCTTACCGGTAATAATGTATTGTGCCTGGTAAGCGCAGGGAAGTAAAACCAATAAAGCGATAAAGCGGATTGCCTTTTTAAATTTCATACTTCAGGACTAGAGTTTGTTTTGGATGTATCCTGTAAGAATCCAGACTGTAGAGGTGGTCTTAAGGTAACTTTCTGTAGTAGTATGATGTTTATCACTAAAGCCATTCTGCATATAGATTCTAAAAATACAAAAAAAGAAAGAGGAATCCACAGTAAACCGGTCAAAAAAAGACAGACCGAAACCCCGCTTTATTTG
>JAYSYG010000231.1:0-5847 GCA_043716685.1 Sphingobacteriaceae bacterium
CCAGATATGAAGAACGCATGCACAAAAGGCTTTGGCATGGCCACCCTTCCAAAAGTCTCTATAAAGTTAGCGTACTGTGTTGTATAAAAATCAGAGTTGCTTGGGTTTTCAAGCGAGGCAGTGAGAAGATCCTTTTTAAAAGATTCATCCTGCATCATTTTAGGATGGTTGTGACCTAAAGCCTTGGTGCCAAAATATGAGAAGAGATCAATAACCTTTCTTTCATTCAGTGAGTCATGAATATAACACCCCTCACTTTTTTCCAGGTCTAGTACCATCCTGTAGCCATCGGCCAATATGTAGTTTTGTACAATAGGCAAGACCTGTGTCGCTGAAATTTTATTAAACATCGGATTTGTTTTTTTAAAGTTACGGAATCAATCCCACAACATCTGTTCCAGTAATTGATACTGCAGTTCTGAGTTTTAGAAAAAGCCGCGTTAAATTAGTGTAAAAAGAGTTCTTCTTCTAAAATAAAGCTTACATTTGCTCTTAATTTTGAAAACCAATAAAAAAATATTCAGCCTGTTCAATCTTATTCTATTTATAGGCTCATTTTTCTTTACATCACTTACTGGCTTTGCTTCCACACTAAATTCTCAAAACCCTAACCATTCCCAAAAACAGATTGTTTCAAAGCAGGGTACTGAAAACGGTGGCTGCTCTCAGTTGCTTTTTGAAAAAAATGAAACTGAAACTGAAAACGAGAATGAAAGTGGTACTCAGGTGCAAGCCTTCCTCTTGCCTTTTTTCGTATCTTATTCCCAGTTTGAAATATCAGAGTCCCCTTCAATTACAACAGCTCCTTTAGCTGTAAAACAAACAAACCCACTTTACCTGGCGGTTTGTAATTTCCGCGTTTGATTCTTTTTTCATTCATCTCTTCCAGATGAACTGTAGCTTTCTCTAAGCTGATTTTTTGTTCAAAAAACAAATTATAAAAATTTTAATCAAATAATTCAATACAAAAAATGGACCAAAAAACTTCCGCGTTCAATGAACACGATTTACTCCATGAACTGAAGCATTATCTTCCCGCACAGGCACCACTAAAAGATTTTATACACCACAATACCCTGCACGCGTTTCAGAATTTAAAGTTTTATACAGCTTTGCGTCATGCTTCGGAAATGTTTGGTTATAAAGTATCATTATCTCTTAATGAATACAGAACGCTTCATACTTCCGGACGCATTCGCGAAGATATTCTTACCAAAACGATTAGCGATAAAGTGGGCGCTGAATTTGTTAAGGAATGGAAAGGCAAAATGCTTTCGAAGAAATACGACATGTCCTGTACTTCCAGAATAGGTGCCTTACGCAATAGCTGGGACACATATTACAACCTCGATCTTGACCTACTTACCCACCCCATTCTTTTCAGAACCATCTGCAGTTACCTGGACCAGGGCATTTCCATCTGGAATTTTCCGGTACTTGATAAGGGGTTTTTGAACTCGATACGGGAAATGGAAAAGCATACTTACAGCAGTTTTTTTCAAAGTAAACGGGTAAAAGATCTATTAAACAGCCGTGTAAAAATATCTGAACTTTTAAAAATTGTTGTGGGAGACGAATCGCTTTACGCCCAGTACCTTTATGATCAGCAGTTTGCACACCAGGGCTGGTCGGGTATGGTTTCAGCCGTAGAAGATGCTCCTGAAACGTTATTAGACACAAAAAGAATAAGCCTTAAAGATGTAATTATATTCGAACTCCTTTTGGAAATTGATGCTCTTGATACGAAATTCGGCGAGATCTGGTCACCGCTGGGCCTTAAAATAGAAAACAGACCAACCGATCTATTTGACATTGTACCCGAAACTGAATTTAACCAGGTAATGTCTTTTTGGCAGGATGCATACGAATGGAGTTATTACGACGAGGTACTGGCCGCTCTTGTTCATAAAACAGATGAGAAGAAAGAGGTGAACCAAAAAACCTTTCAGGCTGCTTTCTGCATAGATGATCGCGAGATTTCTTTGCGGGACTATCTGGAGAAAACAGACGAAAACTGCGAGACCTATGCTACACCTGGTTTTTTTGGGGTGGAGTTTTATTTCCAGCCTGAGCACGGACGCTCATACACCAAACAATGTCCTGCCCCAGTAACGCCGAAATTTTTGATCAAAGAACTCGGTGTAAAAGATGTGCGAAAAAAAGATGTGCATTTTGCAAAACAAACGCATGGCCTCATCCGCGGTTTATTCATAGCCCCTACATTAGGATTCTGGTCGGCCCTGCGCCTGCTCCTCAGTATTTTTAAGCCTTCTCTCTCACCCGCCACATCACTGTCTTTCAGCCATATGGATAAGTTTTCAAACTTAACGATCCTGCACAAAGACTCTGATACAAACGAAAATGACCTACAGGTAGGATTTACAATTGAGCAAATGGCAGATCGTGTGGAAGCTCTTTTGAAGAGTATTGGACTCGTAAAAGATTTTGCACCTGTTGTTTATTTTGTTGGACATGGATCCAGTAGCACCAACAACCCTCACTACGCTGCTTATAATTGCGGCGCCTGCTGTGGAAGGCCGGGTTCTGTGAATGCGCGGGTTGTTTCTTTTATGGCAAACCATCAGGATGTACGAAAAATTTTAAAGTCAAGAGCAATTGAGATCCCGGAAAGCACTCAATTTGTAGGTGGGTTACACGATACAACGCGTGATGAGATCATGTTTTTTGATGAAACTATTTTAAATGCGGAGAACAAAAAATCACACGAAAAAAACACACTGGCGTTTAAAAGAGCGCTTGATCTCAATTCAAAAGAGAGATCGCGCCGTTTTGCTCTAATTGATACACGTAAAAGCGCAGAAAAAATTCATAAAAGTGTTCTAAACAGATCTGTATCTTTATTCGAGCCTCGTCCGGAGTTAAACCATGCAACGAATGCTCTTTGTATTATTGGTGGCAGATACCTTACAAAAAATGTTTTTCTCGATCGCCGGGCTTTTGCAAATTCTTACGATTACCGGATAGACCCGGAAGGAAAGATTCTTGTGAATATTATGAAACCTATTGGACCGGTTTGTGGAGGAATTAACCTGGAGTATTTTTTCTCGCGGGTAGATAATCAAAAATTAGGTGCAGGCACAAAATTACCGCACAATGTAATGGGTCTTTTTGGTGTGGCAAATGGGTTCGATGGGGATCTGAGACCGGGCCTTCCCAGCCAGATGATAGAAGTACACGATCCCGTAAGACTATTAGTGGTCGTAGAACATTTTCCAGACATCGTTTTAAAAACCATCCAATCTGTTGATGCCATGTACGAATGGTTTATAAACGAATGGGTACACCTGGTTGCAATGAATCCCGAAACCAGGGAACTCTCTGTATTTAAAGATGGAAAATTCTCAACGTATATTCCTCTTCAAAAAACAACTCCAATAGTAAACGATATTACACCGATTTTAGAAACACACACGGAAAACATTCCCGTTTACCTTATTAAATAATATGTCTGACAAACTTATATTGCATATTTTTATCCTGATCCCTTTTGTAGGTTTTGCGATAAGTTTACTTTTACCTAAAGCTAAAGAAGCGCTAATCTCAGCTGTATCATACGCTACCCTGGGTCTCCACTTTCTTTTGTTCCTCATCTTTTTTATTTACTGGCTTACTCATGGCCACCCCATAGTTAATTTAAAAGATTTTGTACTCTTTGAAACGACGGGCTATGAATTTTATCTTGATTTTTATTTTGACAAGATCACTGCCGTTTATTTGTTTGTAGGATCTCTCCTTACTTTTCTTGTAACGATCTACAGCCGTTTTTACCTGCACCGTGAAAATGGATACAAGCGTTTTTTCAATACCCTCATGTTTTTCTATTTAGGATATAACATCACGATTTTTGCGGGAAATCTTGAGACCTTATTTATTGGATGGGAAATTCTTGGGATCTGCTCTTTCCTTCTGATCGCTTTTTACAGGGAACGTTTTTTACCGGTAAGAAATGCGCTTAAGGTTTATACTGTTTACAGGGTTGGGGATGTTGGGCTAATACTCGCAATGTGGATGGGACATCATCTCTGGCATCAGAATATTACTTTTTATGATCTAAGTCACGATCAGTTAATTCATACACAATTAGAAACACACAGTTTAATTGGTGTGTTTATTTCATTGATGCTTTTAATTACAGCCGCTGCCAAATCAGCGCAGCTTCCTTTCTCTTCCTGGCTGCCGCGCGCCATGGAAGGCCCCACACCATCCAGTGCCATTTTTTACGGATCTCTTTCCGTTCATTTTGGTGTGTTCCTTCTTTTAAGGACGTATGAATTATGGGAGAACCAGTATTCGGTTCGTATTATAATTGGTTTGCTTGGATTAAGCACCAGTATAGTCGCAACGCTTATTGCAAGGGTTCAGTCATCCGTAAAAAGCCAGATTGCTTATTCATCCGTAGCCCAGATAGGGTTGATCTTTATTGAAGTGGCCCTGGGCCTTGACGATATTGCCCTGATCCATTTCGCCGGTAACGCCTTCTTAAGAACTTATCAATTGCTGGTTTCACCTTCTGTAGCAAGTTATCTTATCAGGGAGCAGTTCTATAACTATACACCCCGCGAGAGAACAATTGAAGATTCGTGGCCAAAGAAAATGGAATACAGCATTTACTTACTTAGCTTAAAAGAATGGAATCTTGATCGCTTTATGTCCCGCTTCTTATGGAATCCATTAAAAAGAATAGGAAGAAAATTAAATTTCCTCACACTAAAAAGCCTCCTTATTTTCTTTGTGCCTGCTTATGTTATTGGCCTGGTTTGCCTTTATACCAAGGCTTCCATTCCTGAGGAAATTCATGAATACCTTCCCCCCCTCTTTTCAATTATTGGGTTGATGATGGTATTAAAAGCATTTTCTGAAACAAAAAATGTAACCATGAGTT
Organism: Sphingobacteriaceae bacterium; assembly: GCA_043716685.1. GTDB lineage: Bacteria > Bacteroidota > Bacteroidia > B-17B0 > Aurantibacillaceae > Aurantibacillus. The sequence goes on from JAYSYG010000231.1 coordinate 4,904, forward strand.
GGATCCTGATCATGATGAATCATTTCTGGGTAGCGCTGGCGGTTTCTTTCAACGAGGATTTTAAATACAGTCAGGTGCATCTTTACCTGAGTGGCATAGTTGTAGCAGGCGTTCTGGGACTTTTCTTTCTAAGGAGAATAAAATCATTTGAGCATCACCTGGACCTCAGTCGTTTTCATGGGCATGTATATGAGCATCCTAAAATTGCTTTACTATTTTTTATCTGCTGTCTGGGCTTAACCGGCTTCCCGATAAGTCCTACGTTTATTGGAGAAGATTTAATTTTCAGTCACATTCACGAGAATCAATATCTCCTTGCCATTATTGTTTCCATGAGCTTTATTATTGACGGTCTTGCATTAATTCGCATTTATGCGCGGGTATTCTTAGGTCCTCACATTAAAACCTACCACGAAACACCTTATAAATCATCTTAATTAAAAATGAATAAATTAAAAAAAATACTGAGTTCATTCACCTGTCTGCTTATACTGGCAGCATTTACGGGAGCAATCAGCCTGGAATTCGGTTCTGTAACCTTATCAAAACCCCGGGCAGAGATTTCCCGGACAAATCAGCATGCAGACATAAATTTATCACTGATCTCAGAAGAAAAAGATGATGCAAATGATCATCAGCAACTGGCAGCCTTACCAATAGAGTTGTTCCTTATACTCTTTGTTTTTTTTATTTCAACCCTCTTTTTATTCAACACTCTGTTCAGTTTTAAGAACTCGGTCTCCGAAAATTACTTGTTTATAAAATTCAGATCGCTTCGTTTGTAGAATATATATTTTGAATTCCGCTACAGCGGACAGATCATTATTTAAGAATTAAAAACTATAAAAATTAAAACTATGTCAACCACACAAAAAAGATTTGTACCTGCCGATGGATTAGCAGGATTAAAACAGAACCTCACCAAAGACGCCCTCGCAGGCTTC
>JAYSYG010000232.1:0-1849 GCA_043716685.1 Sphingobacteriaceae bacterium
TTAATGAAACAATATAATACCATCAAGGCGAAATATCCTGATGCGATCTTGTTATTCAGGGTTGGTGATTTTTACGAAACATTTGGAGAGGATGCGATAAAAGCATCTAAAGTATTGGGAATTGTGCTTACTAAACGGGCCAATGGTTCTGCTTCACATATTGAGCTGGCAGGATTTCCGCACCACTCGATCGATTCGTATTTACCGAAACTTGTGCGTGCAGGTTACCGGGTGGCCATCTGCGACCAGCTCGAAGATCCTAAAATGGTGAAAGGTATCGTAAAACGTGGCATTACAGAACTGGTGACACCCGGCGTTAGTTACAACGATAAGATCCTAAATCATCAGCAAAATAATTTTTTAGCCTCTGTTCATTTGGAAAAAGACAGAGCAGGTTTAGCCTTGTGTGATGTCTCCACAGGAGAATTTCTTGTGGCAGAAGGCGCGCCCGATTATATTGAAAAGCTCATCCAGAATTTTAAACCGAATGAATTGCTCTTTGAAAAAACAAAACGCAACGAACTCAATGATCTTATAGGCGACAAATTTTATTGTTTTGGTTTGGATGACTGGGCCTTTACGTATGACTATGGTTATGAAAGTCTTATCAAACAATTCGATACGGTTTCTTTAAAAGGTTTTGGGATAGAGGATCAGCATGTTGCTATTAAAGCCTGCGGTGCTATTTTGCATTACCTCAGCGAAACGAAGCACGACAAATTAAAACACATTAACCGTGTAAGCCGCATTGAAGAAGACAATTATGTGTGGCTCGATAAATTCACCATCCGCAATTTAGAGCTTTATAACAGCAACCACGAGAACGGAAAAAGCCTGATCGATGTGATCGATAAAACAGTTAGTCCAATGGGGTCGCGTTTATTAAAGCGCTGGCTTGCACTTCCTTTAAAAAATAGTGATGCCATTAACGAACGTTTAAATGCGGTTGAGTTTTTTGTTTCAGAAAATGAACAACGCGAAGAACTTATTTCTTCCTTAAAAGAAGTTGGTGATCTTGAACGTTTGATCTCTAAGGTATCCGCCTTTAAAGTAAGTCCAAGGGAGCTGGTGCATTTAAAAAGGTCATTAAGTATAATCTCCTTAATAAAAGATAAAATAAAATCTTCTTCCAACCCCACCCTGCAAAAAATTGCAGACCAGCTAAACCCCTGCCAGGTAATGTTTGAGCGCCTTGACAATGAGCTAAACGAAGAAGCGCCGGTAAGTGTTTTAAAAGGAAACGTGATTGCAAAAGGTATTCATGCAGAGCTGGATGAATTGCGTAACATAGCTTTTAATGGCAAAGATTATTTATTGCAGATCCAGCAGCGCGAGGTAGAGAAAACAGGCATTTCTTCTTTAAAAGTTGCCTTTAATTCAGTGTTTGGTTATTACCTGGAAGTAACGCATCTGCATAAAGACAAAGTGCCACAGGAATGGATCCGTAAACAAACGCTTACAAACGCAGAACGCTATATTACACCGGAGTTAAAAGTTTACGAAGAAAAAATATTAGGTGCCGAAGAAAAAATAATGGCGATTGAACACCAATTGTTCGAAAACCTCGTGCGCGATCTTTCGGATTACATTGCTCCTATACAATTAAACGCAAACTTATTGGCAAGACTGGATGTATTCTGCGGTTTCGCGATTCTGGCTGCAGGAAATAATTATAACCGTCCTCACTTTACAGAAGGCTTTGAAATTGACATTATGGATGGAAGACACCCGGTAATTGAAAAACAACTGGCCGTAGGACTGGAATACGTCAGTAATTCTGTTTACCTCGACAATGAAAATACACAGATCATGATGATCACCGGTCCGAACATGAGTGGTAAATCTGCTT
>JAYSYG010000233.1:0-1847 GCA_043716685.1 Sphingobacteriaceae bacterium
GTTTTAAATTCATGGGTCATATTATTTAAAAAATCTGTGGTGTACTGTGCTATTTTTTTCTCGTTCATCAGCGACAATGTTGTTCGCCAAAACATTACAAGCACAATAAGTATGAGGGCAACAGACGTTATAAAAGGTATTCCCATTTCTTCCAGAATGAATTGTTCCTTCTCAGGGAAAACAAGTTTTAGTTCAAATCCGTTTTTACTGGGCTCTTCCGTTAAACAATGTTTGTAGGTACCCGCCTGTTCCTGGTAAGAGATTTTCGACGCGGCTTCATTTTTATCTCCAACAATCCCTGGCTTGACTTCAAAATAATAGTCCATGTGAAAGTTATAAAATTTCATATAAAAATTTAATAGGGAATCTATTATCCGGACTTCGTTTCTGCCGATGCAGACTTCCATACTTCTACGAACAGTTGTATCAGCAGAAAGAGCTTCCGTTGTTCTCGCAAGAACCATATTGGCCTTTTCATTAAACAGCTCTTCTTTCACTTTCGCGGTTTGCAGGATCCAGTTTACCTGGATACTAAGCACTATCAACAAGGCCAAGGAGGAGATGGCGATAAATAAATACGTTCGGTTCAGCTTCATTGGAATATTCGAAATTAGCCATTTTACCCGGCATTTACCAGACGTTAACAAGTCGTTAACATGCCAATAACTACTCAGTAACAAGATTCTTCTTTAATCAGCATTACCTTTGTTTCATAACCAAAATCCCTTAAAAGATGAAAACAAGTATTATCACCTTGTCATTACTGGCAACTTTTTTATTGAGTTGTAAAGAGGCGTCACAAACACATACTACTACTCAATCACCAACTACTGGTAAAACTCCTCCGGTAACAAGTATTAATGGTATGAAAAACGGTGCCCCTTTTATAAACTACATGGGAGAAAAGAGCGAAGGTTGTTGAAGAAGAGAAAACAAACTACTTTTTAAAACCAGTGTCTTGTCTATCAAAAGCTGTCACATTAAACCATGACAAGGATTGAAGACACCTTAGAGTTAATATAACTAATTCTCAAAACCCAAATTTAAAAATGAAAACACTCAAAGTAATTCTAATAGCCATTATTGCCGGCACAATCCTGGTGGCATGTCACTCTTCCAAAAAAAGTTCAACATCGGCTGTTGCTTCAACTACCAATATTTCCGTGCCACCCACTAATTTTTCAGTAGCAAGATCTGCAGATGGAATTTATCCTCCCGGGAATGGAGAGTTAGCAGCGATCCAGGTAAAATATAAAGATGTTACACTTACTCAACTGGAAGAAGGGTATGCACTTTATACCAAAGGAGCGTGCATCAATTGCCACGAAGCTCAGAGCATTTACAGCTACGAGGAATGGAAATGGATAGGTATAATTGATGACATGGCGCGAAAAGCGAACATATCAGACACGGAAAAAGACGCTGTTACTAAATATGTTCTGGCAATAAAAGCCACACAAGCGAAAGAGTCTAAATAGTTTTTACGCATGAACCAGTTAAAAGAATTATTGATTACTGGTTTAACTTATAAATACTTCTTATTTTGAAAACACATTTTATACTTCCTCCATTAATTGCTGTATTTTTATTGAGCTGCAGGGAAGACATATCCAAGGTATCGCAACAACCGGTAGACAGTATTCCTCCTGTAATTAATCTCCGGGGAAATAAAATTGACACCGCATATTTACAAATTTCCTCTACTACTTTAATTGCAAACGGTGTAAGCGGTTATACCTGGCTTCCCGGAAATTCAACAGCAAACTATGTTGATGCAGGAGTTACTGTTCTTGAAGAGATAGACGGGCAATTAAGATGCTCAGACATTCCTGTGGAAATTACTGGTA
>JAYSYG010000234.1:0-5815 GCA_043716685.1 Sphingobacteriaceae bacterium
AATTCCTTATAAACAGAATAGAAAATATCGAGATTTTTGCTTATTTCGAAATAATCGGGCGTATAGGCGGCGCCGATAAAAATGGCTATAATGAGGCAAAAAGCCGCAATGGACTTTTTTACTTTGCTTGAGGAAATCATCATTTTTGCGAATTTTGGTAGCGTAAAACGTTAAAATTAAGGAAAATAAGAGCCATTTCGACGAAAAGCAAAGATTTACACATTTTTACACTTTTTTAGGAGGAAAAATGCCTAAAATGTATTAATTTTGCCCCCCGAATTAATCCCGTAAGATTATGACATTTATTTTTTAGTCAGTATTTTGAGTCGGTACTGATATTCTATCACAAGACTCAATCCTGATCAAAAAACAATTCTCGTTTTCTTGAAAAAAATTATAAGAAGGTATGAAGTTATCGATGTTTAAATTTAATCTGCCAAAAGAACTCCTGGCAGAACACCCTGCAAAAAATCGTGAAGACGCCCGTATGATGGTTGTTGATCGTGCAACAGGAAAAATTTCCCATAAAAAATTCAAGGATATTATAAACTATTTTGACGATGGTGATGTACTTATTTTAAACGATACCAAAGTTTTCCCTGCGCGTATGTACGGCAACAAGGAAAAAACAGGCGCGAAGATAGAAGTGTTCTTATTACGCGAACTAAATGCAGAAAGTCGCCTTTGGGATGTGCTGGTTGATCCGGCGCGTAAGATTCGTATCGGCAACAAATTATATTTTGGAGAAGACGATAGCCTTGTGGCTGAAGTAATTGATAATACAACTTCCCGTGGACGAACGCTGCGTTTTTTATACGATGGCAGCTACGAAGAGTTCAGAAAAATATTATATGACTTGGGAGAAACGCCCTTGCCTAAGTACATTAAACGTGCAGCCGAGCCGGAAGATACGGAGCGTTACCAAACGGTTTTTGCAAAGAACGAAGGAGCAGTAGCCGCACCAACAGCCGGATTACACTTTAGCCGCGAATTACTGAAACGCCTTGAGATTAAAGGTGTGCAATTTGCACCGCTAACCCTGCATATTGGATTAGGTACTTTTAGAACTGTAGAGGTAGAAGATCTTACCAAACACAAAACAGAAAGTGAAGAAGTTTTGATCTCGAGCGATACCTGCAAAATTGTAAACGCAGCGAAGGACAAAAAGAAAAGAGTATGTGCAGTTGGAACGACTGTAATGCGTGCAATCGAAACTTCAGTATCGACAACAGGGCATTTAAATCCTTATGTAGGCTGGACAAATAAATTTATTTTCCCACCATACGATTTTAGCATTGCTAATTGTATGATCACTAATTTTCATATGCCGGAAAGTACTTTGTTAATGATGGTGAGTGCTTTTGGTGGTTATGATCTTGTTACAAAAGCTTACAAAGAAGCCATCAAAGAAAAATACCGTTTCTATTCTTATGGAGACGTGATGTTGATTATTTAAGTAAAATACAAGTAATTAAAAAGTCCTTTCTCATGCGTGGGAAAGGATTTTTTTGCCAGGCTTTTTCGTGGCTGCCGCGCCAAGGACATGAAGGGTTTAGTTCTTTTTAGGGCGCCGTCTCTTCGCCCTAAAAAAACCGTAGCGCAGCGGAGCCCGGAATGGCCTGCCCGGGCGCCCAAAAAGCAATAAAAGTGATCAAATGATATTACAATATATTACTCTTAAGCTTTCTGCTCAATTGACACAAATTCTAAGCCCCTAGTTTTCGACTTGATCAAAAAGTACTTCTCATGCGTCCTGGTTTCTGCGTGCGCTCAAACGAGGACGAGGGGTCTAACGTGAGATTACAAACTTCTTGCTGACGTTTCCTGAGGTATTACTTTTTAATTGAAGGAAATAGACTCCTTCAGCAAGATTATTTACGTTCAAACTAATTGTTTTGTCTTTAATATTAATTTCTTCTTCCTGAATCAATTGCCCTAAACTAGTATAGATCTTCAAAAATTTAAAATCTTTCCAAAGCCCTTCATTCATCGATTTAATAGTTAAATAATCTTTTGCGGGATTAGGAAAAAGTGTGATATCCTCTGTACTTATAAAAGATTCTTTAAGACCAACGTCAACGGTATTACAGTTCCAGAGGAGTTTAAATTCGCTGAAGGGCGTAAAAGGATCATTTGCCAGAGTAACGATATCCTGTCTCAGATCATTATTGATATCCACTACAATGAAATTATTTATGTAATTGGCATTCGTAAAATTCACAGAGTAGCTAAGTGGACTGAGAAAATTACCGTTTGTTGTGCCTGGAAGTATTGCAATACAATTCGTTGATGATATCGTTGCTAAATCTATTTTACCATCATTATTAAAATCGCCACATTCTATTTTTCCAAGTGCTATAGATCCCGCAAGACCGTTGACAGAATAAGTATTAGGAGGATTAAATGTAAAATCTCCGTTTCTTTTTAGTATGTAAATTTTGTTAGTGCTGATTTCCGTGTAAACTAAATCGGTTTTACTGTCAGAATTAACATCCACAGCTAATATGTAAGATGCATTTAAGCTGTATCCGCTAATAAGAGTATACGTGCCAGATGCTCCGCCTTTTAAAAAGCAAAAGGTCGTTCCGGTTTTTACAAAAAGATCCACATAACTATCGCTGTTGAACATACCACACACGAGAAAGTCAGGGGTATTTGACATTAAATAATTGGCTGGAGTTAAAAACCCGGTTCCCGAACAATATCGGATGGTTAATGAATTAGTACCAGTGCACGAATATGCCAAATCTGGCTTGTTGTCATTATTAAAGTCAGCCGCAATTAATGTTTTAGGAATTCCATTTGTAGTAAATGTTGCCACGGAGCTAAAAGTCCCTGCACCATTTCCTTTTAATAAAAAGAAAGCGCTGTCAAAAATATTCGTTGCAATCAGGTCCTGGTTGCCATCGCTGTTAAAATCGCCTGAGATTAGATTCGTAAGATTCGCCAAAACACTATGTGTATTTATTCCATAGGGCGAAAAGCTGGTATAACTTCCTGTTCCGTTTGACAACAGTACTCCAATGGCAAAATTGGCCATTGAACCGGAAGGTATTGCCTGAATGCAAATGTCCCGAACCCCATCGTTATTAAAATCTGCTTTAGCAATTGCCTTTCCAGTCATACCTCCAAAAGGTGGATCCGTCTGAGTGTTTAAACAAAACCCGGCTTGAGAAAAACCTATTTGTGTAAGAAGAATAAATAATAAAGTATGTAAAATTTTATTCATGAGTTTTATCTTCACAATTACTGTGCCATAATTTACAGGTTACCACGAATCGTTGGGAAATAAACTGGTATGCCGTGAATTAATACAACCAATATTGGCGATAGCCATCTGTCCGGATTTTAAACGTGTGAGAAAAACAACAACTCCTCCTCTTCATCGGGCATTTTTATGGTTCCTTCTGAGTTAAATCCAAGTTTGTTCAATAGCTTAATAGAAGAAGTATTTGTTGTGTCGGTAATTGCAACTAATTTTTTTAGACCGAGATTTTCTTTCGCAAATTTTAAAACCGCACTGCTTGCTTCAAACGCATACGCCTTGCCATTGTATTGGGACAGGAACGCGAAGCCAAAGTCTACCTCTTCAAGCGTATCTCTTTTAATAAGACTGCACATGCCAATTGGTGTGTATGTGTCTTTTAGCTCCACCAGGTAGGGTCCAAAGCCGAATTTCACATAACTGAATAAAGGCCCGTTAACAATATATAGTCTTGCATCATCCAGAGTTTTAATATTTCTGTCACCAATAAATTCAAGCCAGCCCGGACTATTCAGCAATCCGAAAATGAACTGTGAATCGCCTTCGTTAAATTTGCGGATATTCAGGCGGGGCGTTTCTGTTATATGTTCCATACTTTAAGTTGTTAAAGATATATAAGAGTTTCTTAACTTTGAGAAATTGGTAGTATTTGATATAAAACAGTTCGAGCAGTTTTTTAAAGAAAGAACCTTAAAAAATGGGTTGAAGCTTTTTGAAAAGAGCGAGCTTGAACTTCTGGAAAGAAGTCCTGGCTTTGGATATCATTTCAGTGTTTCTAACGCAAACCTGCATTTAAAAAAGAAAGGCGATAAACTTCTCAGCTATTCCTGTAACTGCGGAAGTAATTTGTATTGTGAGCATCTTGCTGCCGCTATGTTTTATTTCCAGCAGGAAGCATTAGGTTTGAGCGCAAGGAACAAAACTGCTGTAAAGCAAAAAAAAGGGGGAAAAGCAGGATGGAAAAAAACGACAGATGACAATTTAAGAAAGACCGAAACAGAAAGCCTCTATAAATTTGTAAAAGAGCATGGGAACGAATTAACTCACACCAGCATTGACTTTTTTTTAGTTGGAAAAACAAGTATACGCCTTTTCGATGTGTATTGTATGCAGTTCAAATTTTTATTTGAAACGTACTTGCATTTAAAGAAATTAGACCAGCCGGCTATCGATGAATTAGAAACAAAGATCACGGTTTTAATAAGACGGACAAAAAAAGAGGGAAAAAATAAGGAGACCTCTTTCTCTTTGTACCTTGCTTTCGTCAGGGAATTTATCCCGGTTTTTAATGCTCGCTTTACCGGAAATGAAAAACAGCTTCTGGATAGTTATTATAATGCCTTGAAGAAATTGGATGCTTCATTTACCAGGGGCTTATCTTTAAAACAAAAACAGGAGTGGTGGCTGGTTACCTTATCATCGCTTGAAACAAATAAAAGTTTGTCTGGCGAAACGTTTATGTTTATGATCCCGCGTTTTCTGAGTTTTGCAAAAACTGAATCAGAGCTTTTAGTGTTGCATACGCTTTTAAAAAGAAGAGCCTATAAAATTCCATATACGCAACGGTTTGATAAATTATTAATTACGCGCCTTGAAGTTGCACTCAGGGAATGGAAATTGTTTAAAACTGCACTGCCTCTGCATCAGAAGGGTGGCGAGGTAGAATTGATCGTTGCAAAAGCAGAACTGGATTTTTATTCTGGTAAAGATCAAAAGGCTTTTAATCTGTTGGAATTGCATTACGAAAGTGTAAGAACAGAACATAAAAGTTATTATAACGATTATCTCGCGTATATCATTTCAAATGCCGGAAGATGTAACAAGGAAGATCTGGAACTAAAATATCTGCGGGAAGGGTTTATGTATGGCTTATTTATCCAGCCGGAAAATCTTGACCGCTACTTACAATTAGTTCCCTTAAGTGATCATGCGGTAGAAATAGAAAAATTAGTTTACCTGATCAGGAGTAAACGCCAGTATTATTCTTTCGATAAGCTGGTTACACTTTTAACAAAAGGTAAGAGGTATGATGCCCTTATTGAGGCGATCCGTCTTGAGGGCAATAGGTTTAATCTGTTGCACTGGACCATGCTTGCTAAATTTCCGGAGTATACTGAAAAGCAGCTTGACCTTTACATAAAACAGCTCATGGATGCGTATGCTGAGAAAAGAATCTATCACTACCAGGAGCAGTTATTTGACCAGTCAAAAGACTACTTAAATAAATTACCGGTTAGCCTAAAGCAAAAGCTTGTAAAAAAAATCCTTGAAAAACTGGGCGGACAGTCCAAGATCTATGAATACATTGTGCGGTTGTACGACTTTGAATTTTTGGAAGAGGAAAAAAAATAAAATTAAACACCGGGGCTATGTAAGCACAAAATTTTGGGTTTGACTAATATTTGACGGTTTGCGCAGAAATAAAGCATTGAACCTACACCATTCTAAACTACTGTTTAATCCTCCAGCATAAAAATAGCTTCACCGAATTCATTGATGGCCTTATTGTTTTTTTGTTCTTTGGCTTTTTCGAGACCACATGTGTAATAC
>JAYSYG010000235.1:0-1837 GCA_043716685.1 Sphingobacteriaceae bacterium
GCATTTTTAACGGTTTCATTACTTTTGTCAGCCTGACCTACTATTCTGTCCAGCTTTTCCCATAATACTAATGTGCCTGATTTATGATTATTTACTCTATTGATAAATGAATTCTCCGAAACATAATCTAATAACTGCCATTCATTTTCTTTGTTGATAAAATCAATATCCCAGCATCGTTTAATTGTTGCGTAATTTTCTTTTTTTGTTATACAAGTAAGTCTTTTGCATTGTGAAAATGAAGCTGTTTTTAAACCCATACCAAAACGTCCTAAATCTTTTTCATTTCGTTTTTCGTCTGGATCTTTACTTCCGGGTGTCATTGCCAGAACCAGTTCATCTTTATTCATTCCGGTGCCGGTATCAAAAATTGAAATGTAAGAATCTTGCCCCTTCCAATTATATTCAATGTGTATTTCATTGGCATTTGCGGAAATACTATTATCAACTATATCAGCAATTGCTGTTGATAAATTGTAACCAAAACTCCTGTATGAGTTTATTGTCGATTTGGGATTGGGTTTTGCAATTTCTGCTCTTGTGAAGTCATTCATATTATCTCCCTGATTTTTTCAGCAATACCCATTGCCATTAATGGAGGTACCGCATTTCCAATTTGTTTGAATGCCGGAGTTCTTCCACCTTCAAAATAAAAATCATCAGGAAAAGATTGAATCCTTGCAGCTTCCCTAACAGTTATAGATCTGTTTTGTTTTATGTCGGGATGTATATAATAATGTCCGTCCATAGCAATATGAGCAACTACAGTGTGAGAGATTCCGTCACCGTTTACAACCTGAAAACGATTTGTAAAGCATGTAGTGTTTTTATGGTTAATCAGTCTTTCAGGTAAGGTACCATAGTTCAGTCTTTTACCCTCACCCCATTGTTTTACAGCTATTCTGTATATCTCTAAATCATTTTCATTGTTTGGCCGAGAAATATGTTGTGTTGTAAAGTCTATACAATTGCGTATGCCCGTTGTTTCCAGATATTGGGTACTTGATTTTTTATACGGAACAACACCCATTTGGCCACAGCCATTTTGAATGGCTGGCAAGTCATTAAATAAGTCTTTTAATATGCGATACTTTAATTCTTTATTTTCAAATATCGGATATGAAATACGTAGGTTTTTTTTCCAGCCAATTATAATAACTCTTTTTCTGTCTTGTAAAACATTGAAATCATTGGCATTTAAAATTCTAAAATCAAATGCATAACCGGCATCTTCAATTGCCCTCTTTATTTTTTCAAAATGCTCTCCGTTTTTTGCGGAAATAATACCCGGCACGTTTTCAAACACAAACATTTTGGGTTTATACATTTCTAAAAACTGTACGTACAGTTTGTAAAGAAAATTTCGGGGATCATCCTGCATACTTTTAGGATCTCTTGCCCTACCAATTACAGAATATGCCTGGCATGGAGGTCCTCCTATTATAAGGTCAATTTTTTTATTCTTCGATAAGTGATTAATCTTCTCAAAAATTGATTTTATGGAATCATTCGAAATTTCAGAATTTATTACAGAATTTATTTTTGATTCCGGAATATATTTCCATAGTTCCTCCCTTGTTATTTCTTCTTTTAAATACTGATAATAAATTTCTATTTGATTATGCTCTTTAAGATAATGAAATGCTACCCTTGTTCTGAGTGTATCACATGCTGCCTTATTCATTTCTACATGCGCCAAAGGAGTAAAACCGTTTTTTATAAATCCCTCTGACAACCCACCTGCACCTGCAAAAAGATCGATATAATTAAGTTGTCTTGTCATTCCTGGAAAAATCATTTGTATCAAAAAAATCTTTAATGGAAATGCCTAAGGCAT
>JAYSYG010000236.1:0-5807 GCA_043716685.1 Sphingobacteriaceae bacterium
TAAATTCAATTTTATTTTTTTCACACCATCCTTTTAAAAAGGCGAAAGAAGGAACTATAAATGCTGCCGGAAATTTTTCATTTTCTCCGATAACCATAACCTGTTCTATAAAACGGCTTCCCTTCAGTTTATTTTCAGTGATCTGCGGGGTGATATATTTCCCACCTGATGTTTTAAACATTTCCTTCTTCCTGTCTGTAATTTTCAAAAACCTTCCATCTACAAGTTCGCCAATGTCCCCGGTATGAAACCAACCCTCTTCGTCAATCACTTCAGTAGTAAGGTCTGGCCGGTTATAATAGCCCATCATAACGTTCGGCCCTTTCACGCAGATCTCCTTATCGTCAGAAAACTTAAGTTGCACATTGGAAATTACGGGGCCAACGGTGCCAATCATGATATTTTCATCCGAATAATTATTTACTGCAATAACCGGTGACGTTTCCGTTAATCCGTAGCCTTCTAATACTTTGATCCGCGCTGCGTGAAACACTTTTGCAAGGCGCAACTGAAGCGCAGAACCACCCGAAACAATCCCAACGATGTTTCCGCCCAGAGCTTCCCTCCATTTACTAAAAATGAGTTTATTGGCAATAGTCAACTGGAACTCATAAAACCATCCGTTCGCACGGTTTTGTTCATACCTGAGTCCAAGGTTGAGTGCCCAAAAAAATAATATTTTTTTAATTCCTTTTAACTGAGATCCTGTATTAACAATTTTCTCGTAAACTTTTTCCAACAAGCGCGGCACGGTTACAAAAATTTGCGGCTTTACTTCTTTTAAATTGTCGCCTATTTTATCCAGACTTTCAGCATAATATACCGACATTCCCCGGCTTATATATAAATAAGACAACATGCGTTCATACACATGGTTTAAAGGAAGAAAGCTCAAAGCACGCCAGTAAGGCTGGAAAGGACAAAGATCTTTGCACGCCATTACGTTGCTCACAAAATTTTTATGCGATAACATTACACCTTTTGGATTGCCGGTTGTTCCCGACGTATAAATAAGTGTAGCCAGATCGGTATTTTTAATGGAGGCTTTTATGGTTTCCAAATGGTTCATGTGCGGATTGTTTCTTCCAATTACCAAAAGATCTTGCAGGCATTTTAAACCTGCTATTTTCGAAAAAGAAAAAATTTCCTTAATTCCCGAACCTGTAGAACACCTCTTCACCTTTTGGTACATTTCTTCATTTGCCACAAAAAAATATTTTATTCCGGCATCGCCTATCACATGGGTTAGATCGTGTTCGCTGATTGTTGGATAAAGCGGTGTATTAATACTTCCTGTCTGCAGGCAGGCATAGTCTACAAAATTCCATTCCGGGCAGTTACCTGAAATAAGTCCTATCTTATCACCCGGTTTAATACCTATGTCAATAAACGCATAGCTCAACACGTTAACCGTGTCAATATACTCCTCTGTGCTGTATTTTCTCCATACACCTTTTTCTTTTGCCGCAAGGGCATCTTCCTTTAATGGCATCTGCTTCAGATGGTGCAGGAAATCGAAGAGGCGGAAGTTTTCTATTGAATCCATAACAAGAATTTTTAAGGATACTCTTTCTGCATAAATGTTATGCATGCATAAAAATAATGTATATTTGTATTAAATCAAAATTATTTCAGATGAAACAGGAAAATATGTTAAATCATTTGTTAAAAATAGATTACCCTATTATTATGGCTCCTATGTTTTTGGTGAGCAATCTGGAAATGATGAAAGCAGGGATACGCTCAGGCATTATGGCCACCTTCCCCACTCTTAACTACCGGAAAGAAGGCGAACTGGAGAAGATCTTAGATGAACTTAATATATATAGCAAATCCTATAAGGGCAGTTATGGGGTAAATATCATTGTCCAGAAGTCTAACCCGCTTTCTCTTAAACATACAAAGATCTGCCTTGAAAAAAAAGTACCTTTCTTCATTACCTCCCTCGGAAATCCTAAAGAAGTGATAGATGGCGCACATACTTATGGGGGGAAGGTATTTTGTGACGTTACAAATCTTGCACACGCCAAAAAATGTGCAGAGGTGAATTGTGATGGGTTCATTGCTGTAGGACAGGGTGCGGGAGGACATGCGGGACCAAATCCATTGCAGGTTTTAATTCCCGCCTTAAGAGAGCGTTTTCCTTCGCTGCCGGTTATTGCAGCCGGTGGCATCACAAGTGGTGCAGGTCTTTTGTCAGTGCAGGTTTTGGGAGCAAGCGGCGCCTCTATAGGTACACGCTTCATTGCAAGTACAGAAGCCGGTGTTAACACGAATTACAAAAACGCAATTGTGTCTTCTGGAATGGAAGACATTGTTCTTACCACAAAATTATCGGGAACACCCTGCACAGTAATTAATAATGAGGCTGCAAAAAGAATGGGCTATACCCAAAATTGGCTTGAAAGATGGCTGAGCAACAATTCCCAAACAAAAAAATGGTTTAAAATGTTAGTGCAGTTAAGGGGAATGAAAAAGCTAGAACGATCTGCACTCCCAAACAATTATCTGAGTCTGTGGACCGCAGGCAAATCTGCGGAACTTATCCACGACATTCTTTCCTGCGAAGAAATTATTGTACGGATAAAAAAGGAATATGAGCAAAGTTTAAAAGAAATTATTTCTTATTAAACACATTACGCAGATGAAGAAATTTTTTTCCTTCAACGGACTGGATTGGTTTATACCTGCTCTTATAGCTGTGGTGGCCCTGGCTTATTTTGTGCCTGGCCCGGGAATGATACAAAAACCGGTTTCTTTATCTGAGATTGCCGGTTATGGTATTTCACTAATCTTTTTCTTTTACGGATTGAAGCTTAATTCCCAAAAACTAAAACTGGGACTTTCCAACTGGCGGATGCATCTCGTGATCCAGTTAACAACCTTTCTCCTTTTTCCTATACTGGCCCTTATATTAAAACCATTTTTTATTTCAGAAGAAGCAACGCATATATGGCTTGGTATCTTTTTTTTATCAGCCCTTCCTTCTACCGTCTCCTCTTCCGCAGTAATGGTTTCTATAGCAGGAGGTAATATTCCCGGTGCTATTTTTAATGCCAGCATCTCTGCCCTTATTGGCGTTTTTGTTACACCGTTTTGGATTAGCGTGATTCTTAGTGGAGAAACCCGAGATTTTGATGTACCCCATGTTTTTATAAGGCTGATCGTGCAGGTTCTTTTACCAGTTATTATAGGAATGCTTTTAAATAAACGTTTTGTTGCTTATACTGAAAAGTACAAAACGTCTTTTAAAACATTTGACCAGGTTGTTATACTTCTCATTGTATATACGTCGTTCTGCAAATCGTTTACAGGTCACCTGTTTGACACCATAAGCCCGTACGAATTAATTTTACTTGCAGCGGGAATGCTTGCATTATTTTTAGCTATTGTGTTTTTAATGAAGGTTATTTCCAGGTGTCTGAGATTTAACCGCAGCGATACAATTACAGTATTATTTTGCGGATCAAAAAAATCATTGGTGCATGGTACTGTTATGTCCGGGATCTTATTTGCAGGAAATCCTCTTGCCGGACTTATTCTTCTTCCCCTTATTCTTTATCATGCCTTGCAGATTCTTGCTGCTGGCATACTTGCGAAGAAATTGGCAGCTGGAGTTGAATAATTGGCACTAAAGCCGAAATATGCCTTATACATACTGTTTAATGAGAGATACTTGAAGATAAATCCCAAAAACCTCCAAAAAAACCGTACATTTAGTCTTCTTCATCATAAAGTGTATCATCCTTCCTTTGTAATCTTTTTTACATTACGGTAAATTTTACATTTTTTGCCTGGAAAACGGTGATGTCCGTTGCATCATATTTATTTAATTCTTAAGCATGAGGCAACTCAAAATTACCAAATCCATTACAAACCGGGATGCAGCGTCCCTGGACAAGTACCTTGCTGATATCTCCCGACTCCCTTTAATTACAAGTGAAGAAGAAACCATCCTTGCTCAAAAAATAAGAGCAGGAGATATGGATGCGCTTGAAAAACTCACTTTGGCAAACCTGCGCTTCGTGGTTTCTGTTGCAAAACAATACCAAAACCAGGGTCTGAGTTTACCTGACCTGATCAATGAAGGAAATGTTGGTCTTATAAAAGCGGCAAAACGTTTCGATGAGACGAGGGGATTTAAATTTATTTCGTATGGTGTCTGGTGGATCCGCCAGGCTATTATACAAGCTGTATCTGAACAATCGCGCGTTATACGCCTGCCTTTAAATAAAATAGGCGTATTAAATAAAATTAAAAAAGCACAGAGCGCTTTGGAACAGCAGCTCGAAAGGCCGGCAAGTGTTTCTGAAATAGCGGGTGTGCTTGAAATATCTGAAGAAGAAATAGGAATTACCATGCGCGCCTCCAGTTGGCACATTTCAACAGATGCTTTGCTCCCGGGTAACGAAGATCAAACGATCATGGAGCTTATCTCCAACCCCGATGCCGCAAAACCGGATGATCTCCTGATGGCTTCCTCACTACAGTTTGAAGTGCAGCGTGTACTTGATACACTTACGGACAGGGAAAAAAACGTAATCGCTCTTTTTTACGGAATAGGTCATACTTCTTCTATCACACTTGATGAAATTGGTCAAAAATATGATCTTACCCGTGAACGTGTAAGACAGATAAAGGAAAAAGCCATCCGTAAATTACGCCTGGCATCTAAAAACAAGATCCTTAAAACATACCTCGGATAGATCATTTATTCATTTTTTAACTGCATAAAAAAAGGTCCCTGCAAAATTTGCAGGGACCTTTTGATTGTTGTTTAATTTGTGATTAGTAATTTGTTTTTAATTCTACTCTTCTGTTTTTAGCTTTTCCAGCTGCAGTTTTGTTTGGTGCAATTGGTCTGCTTTCACCATAACCTATAGCTGTTAAACGATCAGCAGAAACACCCTTGGAGATGAGGTAATTTTTAACCGACTCAGTTCTTTTTTGAGAAAGGGTCAGGTTGTAATTATCATCTGCATCACTATCAGTATGACCTTCAATTGTTAGGTTAACCAACTCATGACGTTTAAGGATTTCAGCAAGATCATCAAGTGCGGAGTGAGAGATCAACTTAAGATCAGCTTTATTCGTTTCAAAATAAATTTTACTTGCGATTACTGTAATCTTTTCAATATCTAATTTAGGAATCTCAGGGCAACCTTTGTTATCAATATTTCCTTTTACTTGTGGACAACGGTCATCAGCATCTGATACACCATCACCGTCAGAATCAGGACACCCTTTGAAAGCAAGGATACCAGCCAATTCCGGACAACGATCTTCTTCATTCACGATACCATCTTTGTCATTATCTAAAGTACAACCAGATGCATCCACTTTATATCCTGCTTTTGTACCAGGACATTTATCGTCGATGTCAACAATTCCATCTTTATCAGAATCAGGACAACCTTTTAGTTCAACTGAACCTGCAATATCAGGACAACGGTCTTCTTTATCGGTAATACCGTCAAGATCTTTATCAGGACAACCTTTTAAACTAGCAATACCTGCAACATCTGCACACGCATCAATGTAGTCAGCTATGCCATCACCGTCACGGTCAAGAGGACAACCTTTAACATCTACTGCAACACCCATTGGTGTATTCGGACATTCGTCTTTCTTGTCAGCAACACCATCTTTATCTTCGTCTTGTTTGTGGCCCAGGTTAAAAGTTAACCCAACAGTATGGTATAACATAACATCATTATCACCATTGGCTTTTATATAATCAATGTTGTCAGTAGATGTATACATGAATGCTTCTTGTAATTGTAAAGACACTACAGGTCCCATTGCGA
>JAYSYG010000237.1:0-1832 GCA_043716685.1 Sphingobacteriaceae bacterium
CTGCACCAGCCCAATAATCACGTGGGGTGGAGTAAGTTTCAGCATACACTTTTATAAATTTCTGAATGAAGAAGGGCATCCCACTGATAGGCAACAGTCCTGTTGACGGAAGTGGGTTTGTCAGCACAGGCCTATCAGATTTCAACAATTCAAACGCACCCTTCCGTTTCACAGCGATTAATTTTTGATTAGCTTTCATTTGTTTATTTTTTTTTAAGTGAACACAATGGATTCAGGTGAGCTCAACTTTTGCCCGATAAACCCATGCGAATAGGAAGCAAAAATAAATAAGATAATTGAGTTAGTATTTTGATATACAATGAATAACACGCCCAATCAAGTGGACGGATCAGGACGGAAATCATCTAAAACATTGGATGATATGAGGTTAAACTGGCCGGATGTTTTTTAGAAATCTTACTTTTAAAATTCAACCTCTTATATAACTACAATTTTGAAGTTATATATTTATGGGCTGTATAAGCTTTATAATGAGGGGCTACTATATAACAGGTTCAAATAACATTGCCAATACCATACTTTCAGTGCTACGCACCTTTCATCTGCAAGTAAAACAAACACTGGTTCTACCATATTTGTCAGTGCTACGCACCTGAAGTAGCCGCGCTAGCGGTGATAATATGGTAGAAAAAAGGATGCCCCCATTTACAAAGCCGCTTTAGCGGTGACACATTTACCGTGGATATATTCTAACCCTCTTGAGTTATTTATTCTGATGTTTGTTTCCAAGAACGTGGGGACTTAGTAACCCGGAATAACCCCAGAAGCCAAACCTATCTTATAATTGGCCTGGTGATCCTTCACAAAGTGGTCTTATTCCTGGGCAAAACTTTCCTATGTATGGTGTTCCGGTTGGTTCATGAGGTAGATAAGATAAAGGTTGAAGGGAATTATGGATGTTACTAAGATTTTTTATAAAAGGTAAGATTTTTATAAAAAACCATCTATGAATATTGGCTTTAGGCAACACTTACCATAAGAATGTAAAGTGTCCCATCCTTTATCTTTTGTGGAATCCGAATAAACCTATTTTTTAAAATCAGTGTAAATTCGTACCATCAGTTTCTCTTTCTTATCTTTAATATAAAATCAGAATTTCTTTTTAATGTTCTTGCATAAGGTGAGCTACTATTTTTTCAATATCCAGACATCGGGCTGAATGTTCATCCACTTTTGGCAATTTATTCATTTTTAAAGGATTGCTATGCTTATCAAGAAATAGGTTTTCAATGATTCGCATCTGTTGGTTGGTGATGATTTGTAAAAAAGGGGTTAATAGTTCCCTTAATGACAATTTTGATTCTTCCCATTTGATGAGTTTCCAACAGTCAGGCATTTTTTCATCCAAACAGCCAAGAGCCCAAATAAAACTATCTATATTTTCGTTTGGTATAAATTTAGCTTTCTGTAATAAATCAAAAAGTTTGCTCCTCTGTATCCATGAAAGGTTGGTTGACAATTGCTCAGGACCCTTTGTGGGAAGGCTGAAAGATTTAGCTCCATTAAATTCGCGGATGTTATTAAAGTATTTAAGCTGTTCCCGAATATGCCCTTTAATTCTCTTAAAATCAGGGTGTAATGTTTCGTTAATTAATTCTCGTCCAATGGTTCTTGAGTATTCGACTAAAACTTGTGGATCTTCTTCGTTATAGATATCATTTTCCACGTCCTCCATCAATTGCCCATGCTTACTTGCATGTTCCCAAAGGATCAACTTCAGCAGTTTGTAGAAGTCGGTCAAATGCTGCCACATGGTTTCCAACTCATCACAATCCGGCAAATAGGACTCATCCATTATCTTGAAGAGAATC
>JAYSYG010000238.1:0-1827 GCA_043716685.1 Sphingobacteriaceae bacterium
CTCGGCAATGGCTTATAACAGTGAAGACCGAAAGCATTCCTTCGAATTACTGGCAGAAGCCTTTGAACTGGTTATTCAGAATAATAAGTAAAAAAATTACACATGACGAACTACATACAACTAAAAAACAGTTCTCCGCTTCCCGCTTCAATACTCATGGCAATATTTTTGCTTTATGGCTTAAACGGATGCACCCAGGTACCAACTAAAACTAACGATACACTCAAATTAAAATCTTCTAAAATGGAAAAAATGAAAGTAGAAATCTGGTCAGACGTGATGTGTCCTTTTTGTTATATAGGCAAACGTAAATTTGAAGCCGCTCTTGGTGCATTTGAAAACAAAGATAAAATAGAGATCATCTGGAAAAGTTTCCAGTTGAATGCAGATCTTAAAACAGATCCTTCAAAAACCACGATCCAGCATCTTGCAGAAACAAAAGGCTGGACCATGGAATATACCCGCAATACAATTAAATACGTTACCGATATGGCAACCGGAGTGGGTCTTAATTATGATTTTGACAAAGCGGTTGTTGCAAATTCTTTTGATGCGCACAGGTTTATACAGTACGCCAAAACCAAAGGAAAAGGAGA
This sequence comes from Sphingobacteriaceae bacterium, assembly GCA_043716685.1. Lineage (GTDB taxonomy): Bacteria > Bacteroidota > Bacteroidia > B-17B0 > Aurantibacillaceae > Aurantibacillus. The sequence goes on from JAYSYG010000238.1 coordinate 597, forward strand.
TGCAGCAGAGGAAGCCTTATTTAAAGCCTATTTTACTGAAGGTAAAAATACAGCAGATCATGCAGTTCTTATACGGCTTGGAACAGAGATAGGTCTGGATGCTAACACTGTAAAAACAATGTTGGACAATAACGACTATGCAGACGAGGTTAAAAGAGACATAGCAGAAGCACAACAGATAGGCGTAAGTGGTGTTCCCTTTTTTGTTGTAGATCGCAAATACGCTGTTTCAGGCGCGCAGGACCCAAAGGTATTTTTAGAAACCCTCACTAAAGCATGGAAAGAACATTCTGCAGCGAATGCTTCGACTCTGAACGTATCAAACACCGGAACCGTTTGCACACCGGAAGGTGAATGCAAATAAGTACGAAAAGAAGTCTATTTTCTGCGGCGTTGTTTGCCATAATAATTATCATCCGCCTTTCCGTCACGGTCGCAGTCCTCAATACCTTCAAATTCGACAACATCCTTATTGAAAGTGATCTTATACCTGTATGATAAACCTGGTTCAGGGAAGGTATCGCGCATAATGAGCGTATCTCCTAAAATTGCCCAACGACCAGCCGGGTTATAGAAAACGCTATCCTTTAAGTTGCTGTGTGCCGAATTATAAGTGCCATCACTCCTGAAGGTTGTAATAATAGGACGAATATTCATTTTTTTCTCCCAGGTACCTTCTGCCACCTCGAATGTTTTTACAGTATCCCTATTTTTGAAGCTATTCATTGTAAGCTTCATGGATACGTTACACCATTCTCCGATTAACTGTTTTTCAAGCGCTGTATTTTCCTGTATGATCGCATCTTCACCACATGAAATAAAAATAGTACAGAGAATGAGAAATGAATATTTGAATAACATGATAGTAATTTTCCAACGAAGATAAAATAATCTTTATTTGCTCCGTGAAAAAACTGTTTTGCTTCACATCAAAATTCTGACTAAACCGCGATGCAAAGCCGGCATTGGGATAAAGGAATCGATCTCTTTTAACACTGCTTCGACACCGCAGTAACGAATACATTTACATCGGTATTTCAATTGATACGGTAGTTCCCCTGGTTGGCCGCGAGTCAAAAAACACAGTGCCATTTAAAAAAGCAACACGCGACTGGATACTTTTTAAGCCAATTCTATTATTGCTTTTAAGTTTACTCTCAACGTCAAATCCAACGCCGTTATCCTCCACAAGAATAATTAACTCCATTTCATGCTTTATAAACTGCACACT
>JAYSYG010000239.1:0-5774 GCA_043716685.1 Sphingobacteriaceae bacterium
CCCATTTCAAAACGGGGAGAACCTTTGTCAAGTAAAAAATCAATCCTTTCCCGGGCCGACATTTTACCCTGCTCTTTTAATTTTTCGATACGGGTTTTACCCCCGCCCAAATATATTTTTTGTAAACGCTGCTCCATCTGACTGATAAGCAAACGCATTGAATCTTCATTTTTATTAAACTCTATATCCATAGACAATTTTCAACAGTTAAATCAATGATTAAATTTATGTAAATAATCCTTGTGAAAAAAATCAGTCAAACGCGTATCATTTTCAGATACTTTACCGTTTCATCAAGGTAGTTTTTCAGGTTAAAGGGTTCCGTTTTTTTTATAACAAGATCTGCGAGATTAAACCTGGTGTTTTCTCCACATTTAAGGTAGGCCGGAAGATAAGAGGCCACGGCGAAAGCAAACAGGTTTGTTTCTGCGCAGGTATTTAGTACTGTGTCAAATTTTTTATTCTTAAATTCTGATTCCAGGTTTTTGTTAGGAAGGTTTAAAAACGATTTATCCTTTCGTGAGAAACAGTTCCAGTCATTGTAACTCCGGTCTTTAGAACTGGTTTCGATATAAAACACTTCAATGTATTTTTTTGTATCTTCAATAAACCTATCCACCGAACTCTTATTTAATCCTTCGTGTTTTTCCAGTATAAGAGCAATTTTTTCAATCTTATCCCAAGGCAGGAATTTTTTTTGCCGGGCAGAATTTTCAGTGTTAATCCTGGACCTTAAAATAATTTTAGCAATAGCGCCAAGCATTTTTTAAAACAAGGTTTTAACTAATTCAATAAATTTGGTTTCGGTTGAAGCAAGGCTCTCACTACTTTTACCCCCGGAGGCATTGATATGGCCACCGCCGCCAAAATGATTACGCGCAAAAGTATTCATATCAATTTCACCCTTGCTTCTAAAAGATATTTTTACATATCCTTCCGATTCATTAAACAGAGCGCAGACTTTAATTCCTTTAATGGAGAAAGGATAATTTACAAGACCTTCAATATCCCCCTTTTGGTAATTGAACTTTTCAAGCTCCTTTTCGGTTAGAGTAAAATAGGCAACAGGATAGCCTTCTATCAGTTTTAATTTTTCATTCAGTACAAACCCAAGAAGTTTTAAGCGTTCAAGGCTATAATTATCGTAAACCGCACTGTGTATTTCCGAAGGTACTATCCCGGTTTTTAACAGTTCAGAAAGTATTAAATGCGTGCGGTAAGTTACGCTGGGATAGCGGAATGATCCTGTGTCTGTCATTAAACCGGTATAAAGACAAGCTGCGATTTTCTTATCGATTAATTTTTTTTCTCCGAGTCCAACAATTAAATCAAAAATGAGCTCACACGTACTGCAGGCATCCACATCATGAAAATAAAGGCTTGCATAGTTATCCGGTTGCTGGTGATGGTCTACCAGGATCTTTGGAGCAGTTGTTTTTTCAAGAATACCTCCCAGTTTTTCGAGCCGCTTGTAAGAGTTAAAATCAAGGGTAAAAATAGCATCCGCTGAATAAATGATTTTTGTGGCTTTTGCCTCATTTTCCTGGAAATTAAGCACCTGTTTGTTTCCCGGCAGCCATTGAAGGAAGTCGGGGTACGCATTTGGCACAATAACAGTGGCTTTTTTACCCAGTTTTAACAAAAAGAGGTATAGGCCCAGACTACTTCCCATGGCATCGCCATCGGGACTCCAATGTGTTACGATAACTATTTTTTGACTGTTCTTAAGGAGTTTTTTGAACTTTTGGAAGCTATCTTTCTGCATAAACCGGTATAAGCCGTAAATTTAGAGTTTTAGGGGGGAATAAATGACTAAAAATCTTTAAAATATTTTCGTGGGATACAATAAAATCCATATATTTGCCCCTCTAAATTTAAATAAACAAGTAAAAATGTTAGTAGTTCAGATAAAAGAAGGCGATAATATTGAAAAAGCTTTAAAAAAGTACAAAAAAAAGTTTGAAAAAACAGGTGTTGTTAAACAACTGCGTGATCGCTCAAAGTTCACTAAACCCTCTGTTCGTCGTCGTGAAGAGATCATTAAGGCCTCTTACAAACAAAAATTACAGATCGGCTTAATCGAAAAATAGTCTTTTTCTATTTTTTAAGATAAATTAATTGCAATCCTAATTTGAAATTCATAATTTCGATTAGGATTTTTTATTTTATATGGTTGAGGGAGCAGTTACCGGTTTTTTATCCTACTTAAATCTTCAAAAAAGATTTAGCCCCTTAACAACGAAAAATTACGAAGCAGACCTCAGACATTTTTTTGAATTCATCGAAAAGGAGATTGCATCGTACACGCTTCCTTCTATTACCTTCCAGTACCTCAGGTTTTACATTGCTTCATTAATGGACGAAGGCCTTTCTCCCAGGAGCGTTAATCGAAAAATCAGCACTTTAAAATCTTTTTTTAAATACCTTCTCAGGAATGGGGAGATAGATATAAATCCAACACAAAAAATTCAGGGTCCCAAAACACCTAAACGTCTTCCTGTGTTTATTGATGAGAACCAGATCAGTAAGATCTTTACTACTTATAAATTTGCGGAAGGGTTTGATGGCATTCGTGACCGTTTACTAATAGACATATTATATCAGACGGGACTCAGGCGAGCTGAAATCTTAAGTTTAAAGGAGAGTGATGTAGATATATATAACACGCAATTAAAAGTTTTAGGCAAGCGCAATAAAGAACGTGTAATTCCGTTTGATATATCATTAAAGCGTAACCTTGAAGCCTATCTTGCCGTAAAAAAAGAAAACAATCTTACTGGTCCTTATCTGTTAGTTACCTTGAAAAATACCCCCTTAAGTCCTCAAAAAATAAGCAAGATTGTGAAAGACGTTTTGGGTGCAGTAACTACGAACAAGAAAAAAAGTCCGCATATTTTAAGACATACCTTTGCCACGCACTTATTGGATAATGGTGCGGATATTAATGCTGTAAAGGAATTGCTGGGGCATGCGAATCTATCCGCCACCCAAATCTATACCCACAATTCGATAGATAAGTTAAAAAAATCATATAATCAGGCCCATCCACGATCGGGCAATTAATAACAAAAAGTAAAAAGGAGGAACAAGTTATGACTATCAACATTCAATCCGTGCATTTTAATGCCGACAGAAAGTTACTCGACTTTATTAACGAGAAAGTGGAAAAACTAAGTACATTTTACGACGGGATAATAAACAGTGAGGTGACGCTAAGACTTGATAAGAGCAGCACGAGTGATAACAAGATCGCAGAGATTAAAATGCTGGGCAAGGGCCAGGAGTTTTTTGCGAAAAAACAATGCGAAAGTTTTGAGGAAGCTACCGACCTTTGCTGCGAAGCCTTAAAAACGCAGATTAAAAAACACAAAGACAAGCTCATAGCACAACACTAACCAAATTTAAAAATATAAGCCAAAGCCGCCGGATTTAAGCCCGGCGGCTTTTTTTATTCGGGCAATTAACTTTATCTTTAAACATTAAATGCGAAAAATTCTCACGCTTATATTTTTGTTTAGCTGCCTCATCTGTATTCCGCAGAAAAAAAAGCAGAACCCTCCGTTCACGATCAGAGGTAATATTGGGATACCGAAAGTTCTTTCCAGCGAGAGATTCAGAACTGCTTTTAGTGCAGTGGTACAAGGTAATATAAGCGCCAATCTTCGGTTGTTTGATAATTTTTACGCTGGGGTTGGTTATGAATACTGTAGCTTCCAAAATAATAAAAAGGAATGGTCGGCCCAGATAGTAACCAAGTCAGGCGCTGTTTATTATAAGACAAACCTTATCGGTCACGGTGGTTTTTTAAAATTGGGGTATGATAATTTTTTCTCCGAAATAGGCTACGCCAGCTATTCACTTAACACCGGTTTTATGAGCCTGCATTATACAGGAGCTTTTCCTGATTCAAGCGCTGCTAACCAGCCATTTGTTTCCACAAAATTCAGTGCCCCCTACGTACAGCCGGAAATAGCGGTTCATTTCCTGGCCGAAAAGGGGGTAAGTTTTTCTGTATTTTTAGGATATACTACATTATTCTACAAATTTGATCCCAAGGCGCCAAGGTTTAATGCCATTGGGAAGGTTACAGAAAAGCGCAATAATTACGTAATGAGTTGGCTCAATATTGGCTTCGGCTTCAATATTTTAATCAACTCGAAATAATTCAACTAATAAATTCAGGATAATGATCACAGCAGAAATGCCCGTTAAGTTTGAGAAAAAAAAGCATAAAGATTCTACACTCTTAGAACTGTACACGAATATTTTAAAGCCCCGCATGATCGAAGAAAAAATGTTACTGCTTCTTCGCCAGGGAAAAATCGCAAAATGGTTTAGTGGAATTGGACAGGAAGCGATTTCGGTTGGTGTTGCCACGGCATTAAACAGCGACGAATATATTCTACCCATGCACCGGAACTTAGGCGTTTTTACAACCCGTAAAATTCCACTAAACCGGTTGTTCTCGCAGTTCCAGGGTAAGCCGGGCGGATTTACGCAAGGACGGGACCGCTCATTTCATTTTGGTACAAATGAATATCATATAGTAGGAATGATCTCCCACCTTGGGCCACAATTAGGAGTTGCCGATGGCATTGCACTGGCGGATAAATTAAGGAAAGATAAAAAAGTAACCGTTGTTTTTAGTGGGGACGGCGGGGCCAGCGAAGGAGATTTTCATGAAAGTATTAATACTGCAGCTGTGTGGAATTTACCGGTGATTTTTGTTATAGAAAATAATGGTTATGGACTAAGCACGCCAAGCAACGAACAATTCCGCTGCAAGTCTTTTGCCGATAAAGCGATAGGGTATGGTATTGAAGGAATATCTGTAGACGGCAACAATATTTTAAAAGTTTACGAAACGATAAAAAACCTGAGCGAAAGTATCAGAAACGATCCGCGTCCTGTTATTTTAGAATGTGTGACCTTTCGCATGCGCGGACACGAGGAAGCGAGCGGGACCAAATATGTGCCAAAAGAATTATTCGAGATCTGGGGAAGAAAAGATCCTGTTGCCACCTTTGAAAAATTCTTAACAGATGAAGGAGTTTTAACTGAAGATCTCATCGAAAAAACGCGCACGGGAATAAAAAAGGAAATAGAGGAGGGTCTCGAAATTGCTTTTGCAGAAAAAAATCCGGTGCCGGATACTGAAAAAGAAATAAGCGAATTGTTTAAGCCTTTTTCAGCGACTGATACAAGTGAATCTTCAGGTAGCAAAACAAATATGCGCCTTATAGATGCTATTAGTAACGGGATGAAACAAGCCATGCAAAAGCATAAGAATCTTGTATTAATGGGTCAGGATATTGCCGATTACGGCGGCGTTTTTAAAATTACCGAAGGTTTTGTTGAAGCATTTGGAAAAGAACGTGTAAGAAATACTCCTTTGTGCGAAAGTGCTATATTGGGAGCGGGCTTTGGCTTGTCTATCAATGGACACAAAGCCATGGTGGAGATGCAGTTTGCTGATTTTGTAACCGAGGGCATGACACAGATCATAAATAATCTCGCGAAAAGTCATTACCGCTGGGGGCAGAATGCCGATGTTGTGGTGCGCATGCCAACAGGAGCGGCAGTTGCTGCAGGACCGTTTCATAGTCAGAGTAACGAAGCGTGGTTTTTTAAAACACCAGGTTTAAAAATCGCGTATCCGGCATTTCCTTCAGATGCAAAAGGATTATTGCTTACTGCCTTTGAAGACCCGAATCCTGTCATGTATTTTGAACACAAAGCGTTGTACAGAAGTATCACCGAAGATGTTCCGGATG
>JAYSYG010000240.1:0-1824 GCA_043716685.1 Sphingobacteriaceae bacterium
GATGTAAGTAAAGCACGTCACAGCAGTTACAGGGTTGCGCAAATCTTTAAATTGATTGCTCCAAGTGACGAAACAAACCAGCACATTTTTGCTACCGCTAACCAATTCGCAGGTGAAAACAACACGGCAGAATTATTTGACAAGGCCGTTGTGAGCCAGAAACTTGTACCACGTATTGCCGACAATGTTAAGGAAGGCGAATACCAGATTAACGGATTAGAAGGTGCAAAAGAACTTGTAAGATGGGCCTACACTGCAAATAAAGGAGATGTAAGTATTTTCTCTATGGCAGATAAGCACGTTGTTGCAAAATTAAGCGGAATCAAGAACAAAGGCATTTTACCTTTAGAAGAAGTAAAAGATGATGTTACCGCGAAAGCTATCCGCCAAAAGAAAGCGGCAACGATAGTTGAAGAATTTAAAAATAAGGCTGGTAACGATAAAAACGTTCAGGCAGTTGCGGGCAAACTTGGCTTAGAAGTTAAAACAGCAGGCAATGTTGGTTTCCAGCAAAACATGATCGAAGGAGTGGGTCCTGATCCTATAATGGTTGGAACTGCAAGTGGTATCAAAAAAGGTGCAACAAGCAGCATCACGATCGGCAGCACTGGCGTTTTTATATTATCAGTAACCGCCATTGAGACACCTCCGCAACCAAAAGATTATTCAGATCAGGTAAAGGACCTGGAACGCAGTCTAAGCGGAAGAGCAGATTCTGATGCATTCTACGCCTTAAAAGAATTATCAGATATTGAGTTTCACAAATCAAGAATCGACTAATAGTTAAGGATCCCCTCGCTAAACGAGGGGATTTTTTTTGACATTTTAGAGCCTGTTTTTACTCGTTTATGACCATAGAAGAAATACTAACAATACTTGAAGATTTTGCACCGCTTGCCTACCAGGAAGACTATGACAATTGCGGGCTACTTACGGGCGATAAAAAACGGGAAGCAACAGGGGCGCTTCTTACATTGGACTGCACGGAAGAAATTATTGACGAGGCCATTCAAAAGAATTGCAACCTGGTTATCGCTCATCATCCCATTATTTTTTCAGGGCTAAAAAAAATAACAGGTTCCAACTATATTGAACGGACCATTCTTAAGGCTATTAAAAACGATATAGCTATTTATGCCTGTCACACCAACCTGGATAATGTGAAACAAGGCGTAAACTCCAAAATAGCCGAGAAGTTTGGATTGCAGAGTTTACAGATCCTTGACCCCAAACCGGCTTTATTAAAAAAGATCGTCACCTTTGTACCCGCCACGCATCATGAAGCAGTATTACATGCCTTATTTAAGGCCGGAGCAGGGAACATAGGTAATTACGACAGCTGTAGCTTTAACCTCGAAGGTACGGGCACTTTCAGGGGTAATGAACAGAGCAAGCCTTTTCTCGGGAAGCCAAATGAATTGAGCCATGAACAGGAAACACGACTGGAAACCATTTTCGAATCACGGAATACGGACAGGATTATTTCAGCCCTCCAGGCATCACATCCTTACGAGGAGGTTGCCTATGATATTTATAACCTCAATAATCGGCACCCGTCAGTTGGCAGCGGCATGGTAGGCGAATTTAAAGTTCCGATGAATGAGACAGATTTTTTAAATCATGTTAAAACAACCTTTAAAGTTCCAACCATTAAACACACCAAAAGACTTGAAAAAAACATAAAAAAGGTGGCAATTTGTGGTGGAAGTGGTCGTTTTTTGTTAAAAAATGCGATCAGGAGTGGTGCAGATGCTTTTATTACCTCAGATTTCAAATATCACGAGTATTTTGATGCGGAAAACAAGCTTTTGCTGGTAGATACCG
>JAYSYG010000025.1:0-2542 GCA_043716685.1 Sphingobacteriaceae bacterium
GGTTCCTCGACAACGCTAACTGCCAGCGGCACGGATGATTATGTCTGGAGTACCGGAGTAAATACAGCCACTGCCGTTTTAACCCCTACCGCTGTTTCTACTGTATATACCGTGCAGGGCATGGACAGTAAATCTTGCACAAATACAGAAACTGTTTTAATTACACTTGTAACAAAACCGGCAACTGTTGAATTTAATTATAGCTCACCTGTATGCGAACGAAGTAGTAACCTGAGTCCTTCTCTCACTGCGGGTTTTAACACCGGTGGCAATTACTACTCGCAAAGTTTAAATGTTGATCCCGCTACTGGACTTATTGATATGTCATCGGCAGCTTCCGGAACACATGAGGTGCTTTATTTCTTCACAGCGAATGGTTGTTTTAATTCTGCAACTAGTTTAGACACGGTTGTTATACTTCCTGCACCACCTTTGGCTCTTATCCCTTCCTTCAGTCTCAGCCCTGGTTCAAGCATTACGCTTTCAGTCAGTGGTGGCATGTCTTACACCTAGAGTCCCCCAAATTACCTGAGTTGTACTGTTTGCGTAAATCCGGTTGCTTCACCACCACAAGACATAGAGTATTGTGTGTTCTCTGATATGGGCGGTTGTCCTGCAAAAGCGTGTATTACCATTGCTGTAACCTGTGAAACCGAAAACGATTATTCTGTACCCAATGCGTTTACTCCAAACGGAGATGGAAACAATGATAAGTTTTGCCTGCAAGGTTGGAGCGGCTGCCTGACTGAATTTAATGTTCTTATTTTTAACCGGTGGGGAGAAAAAGTTTTTGAATCAACAGACCCTGATTTTTGTTGGGATGGGCTTTACAAGAACATTCCTCTTGACCCGGATGTTTTTGTGTATGTGATAAAGGCAAAAAAATCTAACCGCGCTGAACCTATAAATAAAAAAGGGAACATTACACTTTTGCGCTAATAACAGTTTCGTAAAGTGTTAAACGATAAAATGGAACAATGGTCTACTCTAAAAGCGCCGACGAATACATATCGCCGGGTGAGATCATATTTTCATCCATTGGAATTTCGTTCCCGTAACGTTCCTGCAATTTCGCTTTCACGGCAGGGTGACTAAGGTCAAAAGATTTTAATGGTTTCAAAGAGCCAACATCCAGGTTAAGTGTGCGTTTGTATAATTTCCAAACAAATTCTGAACAATACAACCGTTCATCATCCCAGCTAAATCCAAGATCATAGTGCTTCCCCAGGTCTTTTTGGGCTTCCTTTAACATGGTAGCGATCACTGCATCCGATAATAGCCTTTGGTCTTTCAGGCGTTTTATTTCATAGATCCCATCCGCACTCAGAGAAATAAATTCGCTAAGGGTACTTTTCTTAACGGGTTCCACAGCATGATACACCACCGTTTTACCATTCTCCATAAAAACAATACCAATATGTGTGTATTTGGAATGCGTAGCGAGCTGAATGGCTTTGCCCTGCCCAGAAGGGTTCACAATGAAAAGCATATCGCCGTTTTTAAGGGAAGTTTTAGCTGACTTTTCTTTGCCTTTAATAAAGGCAGATCCGAAAAATCCAAGTAACAAAAGAGAAAAGAAAAATAGATACCGCATGATCCTGGAGTTTTCCCTTAAAACGCATGAGGCGTAAATAAGTTACGGCCTTAACAAATTTTAAAGAAACGCTTATCCTATAAACCATAAAATAGGTGTCAACAATCCCAATACTATAAGTGCTTTTTGAAAACGGTTAAAGAAATCCATGCGCCTAAAATTTATATGTTATACCTCTTTGGCATTCTGAAGTTTCACAAGAGGATACAAACTAGATAAACTTAGGGTTTCTTCCGACGAATTTAATACACTGCACGATCGCACTTAGTGCTTAGACACATTTTAAAACTAAGCCTTCTTTTTTGCTCTCACATACTGGTCAGGCCAGTCTATGTCCACGCTAAGTTCCTGCGCAGCGCGTAAGGGAAAATATGGATCGCGCAAAAACTCCCGTGCCATAAAAACAAGATCTGCCTTACCTTCCAGAATAATGGACTCTGCTTCTTTAGCAGTGGTAATGAGTCCAACGGCACCCGTTTTAATCCCACTTTCTTTTTTGATACTTTCAGCGAATTGTGTTTGATACATGGGCTTTATATCGATACGTAAACCGTGCACATTTCCACCGGTGGAACAATCGAGCAAATCAACATCCAACTCTTTCATGATCTTTGCAAGGGCGATCGAATCTTTTTCAGTCCACCCGCCTTCTGCATATTCGGTAGCTGAAAGACGCACAAATAAAGGTAGTTCTGTTGGCCAGACTTTTCTGACTGCTTTAATGATCTCCTTTAAAAAACGGGTACGGTTCTCAAAACTGCCGCCATAATTATCTTTGCGCGTGTTGCTTATAGGTGAAAGAAATTCATGGATCAGGTAACCGTGTGCACCGTGCAACTCCAGCACTTTAAAGCCAGACTTAAATGCACGTTCCGCAGCCTCCTTAAATTTTTGAACCAGTTCCTTAATCTCATCTTTGGTCAACTCTTTCGGAACGGGGTCACCTTC
>JAYSYG010000241.1:0-1820 GCA_043716685.1 Sphingobacteriaceae bacterium
TCACCTGTAACAACGTTTGTTATAATTCCCAATAAAATAAGAACTGCCGAATCTGTAATAATCGTCCCGCCAAAAGTAATCTGCACAGCCCGGTTTTTCACAATACCCATATTGCTCACAATGGGGTAGCTTAAAAGCGTGTGGGTACTGAACATGCTTGCCAGTAAAACGGACGACCAAATAGGGAAATGAAAAATATACACACACACAAAATATCCTATTATAATGGGGATAAGAAAAGTAAGGGCACCAAATACCAGGCTTTTCGAACGGTTGTGCCGGAGTTCCTGCATGTCTATCTCCAGCCCGGCTAAAAACATAATATACAAAAGACCTGTTTTTGATAAGAGTTCGAAGCTATTTGTGGATTCAATAATGTGTAAACAATTAGGACCAATAAAAATACCAGCAATAATAAGTCCTATAATACCGGGAATCCGAAAACGTTTGAATAATAAAGGAGAGAAAAGAATGATTAGTAACGTCAGCGCCAGAATAAGAACCGGATTCTTTAATGGCAGGTACGCGTTGAGAAATTGAGTAAGATTGTATAAGTAAGTTTGAAACGACTCCATAAAATGTTAGTCTTCGTCGGCTTTATCTAACAGGTACCTGCTACGGGTGCCGCGGTAAATAAACAGGCTATAGAAAGAAGGTGCTTTTAAATTAAACCGGAGGCCCGCTGTGATGCAAACATCCTGGATATTAACCTGGTTATATCCTTCGGTCATACCAACACGCATTTTGTAGTCGAGAAAAAAACTTCCGGGTTTGAAATAAATCTCGTAACCCGTGCCAATATTAACGCCAAGCCAGCGCGTGATTACTTTCTGATTCTTTTCATAGAGCTTATCAAGATTTAAAAAATCATTTATACCCGTGTATGTGCCGGAAAAAGTATTGTAACTAAGGCCGAACAGCGGATAAAAATATGCGTTCCTGTTCCTGAACCGGGCAAGCACGTGCATATTCAATTCAATCGTACTGGCTTTGATATTGTACCAGGTTGGTGCTATGTCCATTTTCAGATACCGTGTATATTCAAGGCTGGCGCGGAACAACCGCGAAACTCCGTAAACCAGCGAGGTATTCAGTCCGGTGGCATCATTGTTCGGCTTTACATTACGGGCCAGGTAAACTACGCTGCGCGTAAGCCCCATTCCAATTCCCAAATTCGTTTTCTTCGAATGTTTTTTTGGTCCCGGCTTAACGTTCTGCTTAGGTATAGGTTTTGCAGGTCTCTTCTGGGAAAAAGAAGCCGCAGGCAACAAAAAAAGAAGAAGGATGAGATATGGTATAAATCTTGGCATCTATACAAAGTTAATCTAAATTCTGTTTAAAAGGTTAGCCTGCCCAAAATTTGTTAAGAGTTTTTACCCCACCAAAACTATGATTATTTTTATGCGTATCAAATTGTTAAAACTGCCGGCTCAACAACAAAAAGTGCCTGATTTGAAACAGCATTAAGTAAGCTGTACTCTATCACAATAAAAAACACAAATAGTTAAGTATGAAAAAAGGATTAAAATTAATAGTTGCATTGTTTTTTATTGCAGGAATAACAAAGGCCCAGACGAAGACCATTGCTACACCTACAGCTCCGTTGATCCAGTTTTCAGGGATGGTCTTAGATCAGGACAGCCTTACCCCAATTCCATTTGTTTCTGTTGTAATTAAAGGAACAGACCGCGGAACGGTAAGTCTTGTAAACGGGTTTTTTAGCCTGATCATTAAGCCTGGAGATGAACTTGAATTTTCCTCCATCACGCACAAAAACAGGACCTACAAAATTTCCGATACGCTGAGACAAAAATACTACT
>JAYSYG010000242.1:0-1819 GCA_043716685.1 Sphingobacteriaceae bacterium
GGTCAGGAAACCCTGACGGATAAAAACCTTAAAGGTGCGGCATCTGCCAGTGTTGATTTTTCGGGGCGCTGGAGCAATAACCTTGAGGTGGACCCAAACTCAATCCAGTCTTCCTGCAATTTAATTATTGAGCGCGGCGAATTAAATGATTTTAAACCCTTGCTCAGTCTTTCTAAATTTGTGGATGTTGAAGAGTTAAAACGTATAAAGTTTTCTTCGCTGCAAAGCGCAATAGAAATAAAGAACAGCACCATTATCATTCCGAAAACGTCCATTAAAAATTCTGCTCTTGATGTGGAGGTATGGGGAACGCACACTTTCGATAATAAAATTGACTACCACATTCAGTTATTGATAAAACAATACCTGGCTAAGAAAAGAAAAAACAATGACTCCGAATTTGGTCCGGTAGAAAATGATCCTGAAGATCGCCGCAGTGCATTTATTCGAATGACAGGAACAATAGATGATCCTGAGCTGAAATACGATTTAAAAGGACAGAAAGAGAAGATAAAGAATGACATTACGCGTGAGAAGAAAAACATGAAACAGCTTTTTAAAGAAGAATGGAATGTTTTTAAAAAGGACTCGTCTTTAAAAAAACCTAAAAAGGAAGAGTCTGCGTTTGAACTGGAGAAGCCTGAAAACAATACACCTAAGAAGACCCTTGAGCTGAAAAAGAAAACCGAAGACGACGATTTCTAAATAGACCACCAATTATGCTAACCAAAAAACGATAAAATTTAAACAGGCTCTAAATTTAGTGTCTGGTTTATAATAATTATATTTATACAACCGTTACTACACAAGTGAACATCTACGCCAAAAAACAACGTTGGAAATTAGCCCTCGCGGCTGCAGCTCTTATAATTGTGCTGGCTTCGTTTTGGTACACCGACAATCTTGTTAAGCGTATTTCGAAGGATGAGAAAATAAAGGCACAGGTGTGGGCGGAAGCTGTTCAGAAAAGGGCGCAGCTTATAAAATTTACCAACCATCTTTTTGGTGAAATAAAAAGCGAGGAGCGAAAAAAGGCTGAGCTTGTTGCGGAGGCTTTCAAACAACTTAACCAATATGATAACTCGTCTGATATTAATTTTGTTTTAAAAGTGCTTCAGGAAAATACAACGGTACCGGTAATTCTTGTGAATGATAACGGAGAAATGACTTCGCGTAACCTGGATTCGCTTAAGTCAAGCGACACAACGTATCTTAGACAGGAACTTAACCTGATGAAGAAAAAATATGACCCCGTTATTATTAATTATTACAAAAAATATAATTCCTATTTATATTACAAGGACAGTAAAGTTTTTTCAGACATACAACTGGTTTTTGATGATCTTATAAAATCCTTTAAAGAAGTTTCGGTTAATACTGCAGAGGTGCAGGTAATCTTTACCGATGCGAGCAAAAGACATGTAATCGACCACAGTGATAAGATTGACAATACAAAGATCAACACCCCCGAAAAATTACGAACTACACTCCTCGAGCTGGCACAGGCAAACCAGCCTATTCCAATTGACCTTGGACAGGGCGAGACGAATTATATTTTTTATGCAGAATCGGATCTGCTTACCAAACTAAAATATTATCCATACATACAGTTTGGGGTTATTGGTTTGTTTTTGGTGATCGCTTATATTTTATTCAGCACTGCACGTAAGGCAGAACAAGACCAGGTATGGGTGGGTATGAGTAAGGAAACTGCACATCAGCTGGGTACGCCACTCTCTTCATTAATGGCCTGGAACGAACATTTATTAGCACAAGGAGTCGATGAATCTATAATCCACGAAATGCAGCAGGATGTAAA
>JAYSYG010000243.1:0-5745 GCA_043716685.1 Sphingobacteriaceae bacterium
GTTGATCTTGTTTAAGGAATCAATAACGAAATCACGACGCGCAACATATTCTTTTTTCACTTCTGTGAAGTATGATTTTGGAGTTTCTAAGGCGGCTTCTGCACCTATTTGTCCATAGCTTGGCGGACTCAACCTGGCCTGTGCAAATTTTAAAGCAGCGGTCATGATCTCTTTATTTTTGCTGATCATAGCTCCTATGCGCGCTCCACAAGCACTGTAACGTTTACTAATAGAATCCAGCAAGACCACATTGTTTTCAATACCTTCCAGATGCATCACGCTCACATATTCTTTTCCATCGTAACAAAATTCGCGGTATACTTCATCGCTTAATAAAAAAAGATCGTGTCTTTTTACAAGGTCACGCAATGCTTCTAATTCAGTTTTGGTGTATAAATAACCCGTTGGATTTCCCGGGTTACAGATCATGATCCCTTTTGTTTTTGGGGTGATCTGTTTTTCAAAGTCAGCAATTGGAGGCAAAGCAAAACCGGTATCAATAAAGCTGCGGATAGGCTTCACAATCACATCTGCTGCTTTGCTGAAGCCGTTATAGTTCGCATAAAATGGTTCGGGGATAATAATCTCATCGCCGGGATTAAAACAGGTTAACAACGCGATCTCTATCGCCTCACTGCCACCACAGGTAATAATGACGTCGTTTTGATCGATGTTAATATTGTATTCTTTATAATATCCACATAATTTTTTACGGTAGCTTTCGTTACCGGCACTGTGACTATACTCAACAATTTTAAGATTTGAGTTTTTTACAGCATTCAAGAAAGAAGCCGGAGTTTCAATATCGGGCTGACCAATATTTAAGTGATATATTTTAGTTCCTCTTTTTTTAGCTGCTTCAGCAAATGGCACCAATTTACGAATTGGGGAAGCAGGCATTGTTGTGGCTTTTTGTGAGATAGATGGCATAATTCCTTATTCGTTAATGAATTTACAAATATAAAACAAAGACGCAGATTTCACAGATTTCGCAGATCAATAAAATCTGTGTTATCAGCGCAATCTGCGTCCTTTTATTAGTTTAAAATTTAGAACTTACTTTTCCCGAAACCTCTTTTCTTTTCTCCGAAAGCCGGTTTGTCACGATCTCCGCCGCTATTGAAGCTTCCGGATTTTCTTGGACGTTTGCCTTTATCTCCTCCGCCAAAACCGCCTTCACGTTTTTCCCTGAAACCACCTTCACGTTTTTCGCCGCCTTTATAACCGCCGCCGCCAAAACTTCTGCCACCGCCACCACGACTATCACTGCTTCTTCCACCTTCTTTCATTTTACGGTTACTTACCTCTAATGAAATTTTACGGTTGTTGAATTCAAGATCCTGTGAGTTTAAAGCCATAAATGTATCTACCAGTTTACTTTCCGTTTCAAAGAAAGAGAAACTGCTTTTTACGTCCACATTAAAAACCATGCGTTGCTGCAATTTCACTGCGTCTGCTAAGAAATCCTTTAAGCTATTGATGTTAAATCCGTCAAGCGCGCCCATGTTCACAAAGAAACGGGTTGTCCTGCTGTTTCCAAAAGCTCCGTCAACAGCACCTTTCACGATGTTAAGATCGGGTGCATTGTCATAATATTCGTGGAAGCGGTTAAACTCTTCGCTGATCACACGTTTAATTAATTCTTCTTTTGAAAGGTCTTTTAATTCTTCATAGATGGCAGGTAAAAAGCTTTCGATCTCTTCATCCTTTACTTCTACATTATGTAATTTATGTACTAAGTTGAATAATTGTTTTTCGCAAACCTCTAAACCATTCGGCACATCTTTTTTCTCGAACTTCTTTTTAATAATACGTTCGATATCTTTTATTTTACCGCTGTCTTTTGGAGTTATAATCGCAATGGCGATACCGGATTTACCCGCGCGTGCAGTTCTACCTGTACGGTGCGTGTAATTTTCAACATCCTCGGGTAAATTGTAATTAATAACGTGCGTTACGTCATTCACATCAATTCCACGGGCAGCTACATCTGTTGCAACCAGCATTTGTAAAGTCTTGCTGCGGAAACGTTTCATTACAAAGTCACGCTGACTTTGAGAAAGGTCGCCATGCAATGCATCCGCGCTATAGCCATCTTTAATTAGTGAATCGGCAACTTCCTGTGTTTCTGCTTTTGTGCGGCAAAAAACGATCCCGAAAATTTCAGGATAATAATCGGCAACACGTTTTAATGCAGAATAACGATCACGCGGACTTACCACGTAATAAATATGCTCTAAATTATCAGCACCTTCATTTTTCTTACCTGTACTTAATTCAGCAGGTTTGCTCATGTAAGTCCTTGCAATACGTTCCACTTCTTTTGGCATAGTAGCACTGAACAACCAGGTGTTTTTTTCTTTAGGAGTTTCTTTTAAAATAATATCCAGGTCATCTTTAAAACCCATGTTCAGCATTTCATCTGCTTCATCAAGAATCACAATCTGAACTGTACTCAGG
The DNA here is from genome assembly GCA_043716685.1 of Sphingobacteriaceae bacterium. Classification (GTDB taxonomy): domain Bacteria; phylum Bacteroidota; class Bacteroidia; order B-17B0; family Aurantibacillaceae; genus Aurantibacillus. Next base: position 2,461 of record JAYSYG010000243.1, read on the forward strand.
TTGATCGCACGGCGTTCTATCATGTCAATTAAACGTCCCGGAGTTGCAGCTACTACCTGAACACCGCGTTTAATATCTTTAATTTGTCCGTCAATACGTGCGCCGCCATAAATGGCAGTAACACCAAAACCTTTTAAATATTTCCCGTAATTCTTAATATCATTCGTGATTTGTACACATAATTCGCGGGTTGGCGCTAAAATTAGGGCTTGTACTGTTTTGTTATTGCAGTCGATGGTGTTTAACATAGGTAAACCAAACGCTGCTGTTTTACCTGTACCTGTTTGAGCAAGCGCTACAAGATCGGTTTTTTCCTTCGCTAATAAAGCTATGGTTTGTTCTTGTATAGGCGTAGGATTTTCGAATCCCAGATCCGTAACAGCTTTTAATAGGTCGCTGTTGAGACCTAATTCTTGAAAAGTCATTTTTTAAATTTTAAATTAATACATTAAAGCCATAAAAAATCCCGCTTTAATGCTTCGTGCCGACAAAAGGCGAGATAATTTTAAGATTAAGAGCGCAAATATACGCTTTTTATCGAAATTAACAGAATAGGCTATATTTTGAAGGTTTTACCCGCTTTATTTTTTACTTTTGTGAGGTTTTTATGAAACATCATTACGCGATTATAATGGCTGGAGGGGTTGGTACTCGTTTTTGGCCAATGAGTACTACTCAACACCCAAAACAATTCCTTGATATACTGGGAACAGGCGAAACGCTTTTGCAGCAAACTTACGAGCGTGTTGCCAAGGTTTGCCCAAAAGAGAATATATACGTTGTTACCAGCAATGCCTACGAAGGTCTTGTGGCGGAACAATTGCCACACCTTTTAAAAGAGAATATACTTTGCGAAGCGGCCCGTAAAAATACAGCGCCTTGTGTCGCTTACGCTTCTTATAAAATCCATAAACGCGATCCTAAAGCAATTACACTTGTAGCGCCAAGTGATCACCTTGTTAAAAAAGAAAGCACGTTTGTAAAGGCTATAAAATCGTGTTTTGAAAAAGCAGAGCACCACGATTGTCTTATTACGCTTGGTATAAAACCAACACGCCCTGATACAGGGTATGGCTACATCCAGTTTATAAAGAGTGATGTGGAAGAAAAAGACAAGCGTATTAATAAGGTAAAAACGTTTACTGAAAAGCCCGATGCCGAAATGGCCAATTTCTTTATGGAGAGCGGCGATTTTTTGTGGAACTCCGGAATTTTTATCTGGAGCACTGAAAGCATTATAAAAGCTATTGAAACACATGACCCTGAATTAGCCAATGTATTTAAAGAAGGCTGGGACATGTATAATACGGACAAGGAAAAAGAATTTGTAAACCGTGCTTACGCTACCTGTAAAAACATCTCAATTGATTACAGTGTAATGGAAAAAGCAGATAATGTCTATGTGCGCTCAAGCATTTTCGGATGGAGTGACCTTGGCACCTGGGGAAGCTTATACACCCACATTCCGAAAGACGAAAAGAAAAATGCTCTTGTAGGAAAAAACATTATTACTTACGATTGTAATAATTGCATTGTGCAGGTACCTAAAGACAAACTGGTTGTATTGCAGGGCCTGGAGGACTATATTGTTGTGGAGAGCGAAGGGATCTTAATGATCTGTAAAAAACAGGACGAACAGCAGATCCGTAATTTTGTAAATGACGTAAAGGTGAGCAAGGGCGAAAAATTTGTTTAATTTTTTAAACTTAACATCTGTTAACTATAAATTTTTTCTTTGGCACAATCCTTGGAAAATCCATTTTAAAAATCACACACCATGAAAAAATCATTATTTATTTTAGCTGGCTTATTCCTGTTAAACGTCTCAGCGTTTTGTCAAAACACTGTTAACCTTGTTATCTTTTCTGAGGACGGCGACCCGTTTTATGCTTTTATTAACGGAGTTAAACAAAACAACACGCCGGAGACCAATGTAAAATTCACAAACCTGTCACCCAACATTAGTTTAAGAATTGAATTTGAGAACAAGGCCCTGCCACAATTAAAACAAACCATGGCACTTGAAGAAGGGTTTGAACACACCGCGCGTATTAAGCGCGATATGAAAAAACAATTAAAGCTGCGTTATTTCGGGCGTGTTCCTTTGAACGAAAGTGCTTCTGGTATCTCTACGGTAGAGTATCACACTGCTGATAATGCATACACCTCATCGGGAAATACAACTTACACGTCGCCTAATACTGTTAATTCAACTACGGTTACGCAGGCAAATTCCGCAAATTCAAATCCCGGCAATGTCTCCATCAATATAAATATGCCTGGCGTAAACATGAATGTAAATGCAACGGACCCAGATGCAACGATGAATACATCCACCTCAACAACTGTTACAAGCAGCTCGTCGAATAGTTCGTATTCATCAACAGATAATAACAACACAAACTATAATAACACTACTACAAGTAATTCTGCAAATAATAATGCCTGCTACGCGGCCATGAGCCAGGCAAGCTTTGCAAAGATGAAAGAATCCATAGAGTCTAAGCCTTTTTCCGATACAAAAATGAGTACCGCAAAAGTGGCCACAAAAAATGCCTGCCTTTCTGTAAGCCAGATCAAAGAAATTGCAAAACTATTTAGTATGGACGACGATAAACTTACCTACTCAAAATACGCATACGATCATTGTGTAGATAAGGCTAACTATTACCAGGTGAGTGATGTGTTTAGCTTCAGCGCCACGACCGATGAGCTTAATGAGTTCCTGGCAAAATAAGTGAATACATAACTTAAGTGATTGAAGGGAACAAAAATGAATCCGTCTTGATTCCCTCCAGTCCTTTTTCTTGAATCTTGGCTCTTGAATCTTGCCTCCTGCACCTTGTATCCTGGCTCCCTCCAGTCTTGTCTCTTGCATCTTGTCTTCTTCCTGCCTTAATAAAAATTTGCTTTCCAGATTCAATCCGTTATATTTGATTTAAAATCATAAAAACATGGAAACAACAAACTTATTAGTAGTGCTGGCAGCGACATTTGTTCCGCTCGTAGTCGGATTTGTATGGTACAATCCCAAATTTGGCTTTGGAAAAGCCTGGATGACGGCAAGCGGAATGACCGAAGAAACCGCAAGAGGAGCCAATATGGCTAAGGTATTCGGTCTTACAATCTTGTTATCTTTCTTTGTTGCCTTCGCCATGCATTTGGTGGTTATTCATCAGATTCATGTAATATCACTTCTGACTAATCAGGCCGATTCGCATGATCCTGATTCGGAATCCATAACGATGCTTAAAAGGTTTATGGAACTCTACGGAACGAGTTACC
>JAYSYG010000244.1:0-1811 GCA_043716685.1 Sphingobacteriaceae bacterium
ATAGTCTTTGCCGTTAAATGTAAATTCTCCTATTAACCCTGTATAGATCCGCGATATGTAATGTTCGTCAATCTCCACTCTTACTTTAAAACCACTCAGCACGTCAATCTGGCCAAGGCGCTCACCTTTGTTTTTGTTCTGACCAATCTCTGCGTCCAGCGAAGTTAATTGCCCGTCAATTGGCGCACGTACAATAAGATCTTCTACTTTCTGACGCATGATGGCTAAAGACTGTTGGGTACGTTTGTATGATTCCTGTGCCTGTGCATATTCGTCTTTTGTAGAGATAGAATCCTGGTTTAAGATCTGATCCGTTAATTTCTTTTTTTTAAGGGCGTAGTTATAATTATTTTCGGCTTGTTTAAACTCCTGTGCGGAGATCACCTGCTGTTCGTACAATTTTTTATTCATGCTGTAGATGCGTTCGGACTCCTTTAAGGTACTTTCCACATCTGTTCCCTGATTCAGTTTCATAATTGTATTTTGCTGGGCGGCGTTTCTTGAGATACGCATTTGTGTGAGTAAATTAAAAACAGAAGTTTCCTGGTTGGCCAAACTTAATTCAAGATCAGTATTGGAGAGTTTTAAAATGGCTTCTCCTTTTTTCATCATGGTGCCGTCTTCTACAAATTTTTCTTCCACCCTTCCTCCTTCGAGCGCATCCAGGTATATAGTCGTCAGTGGCAACACGATCCCGTTCACAGGGATAAACTCTTTGAACGGACCTTTTTTAACTTCGCTGATCGTCAGGCGCTCTGGGTCTACATTTAATTTCGTGCCTCCGGAAGTAAAATAAATACTTCCTGTAATCAATAATACAATGCCCGCAACAAAAGTGATCGTTAAAATTTTTTTTGTCGTCCATTTTTTCTTTTCAATAACTCTGTCCATAAATCTTAGGTTGTAATTACCAGAAGCAATTTAAAAAATGTATGATGCTTATTCTAATTTGCAGCTAAAACAAGCACCATACATTATTAAGTGAAAAAACAACACCTGATTATAAGCATAATCGTGCCGAAGTATTTTGTAATTGATAATGAAGGACTTAAGCTTTGCAAGAAGTGAAAATTGTCCGCTAATGAAACGGATAATGTCCGGTTTTGATACACTTAATATTCTATCAATTTTTAACTGCAATTCAAACCAATTAATTAGCTTTCCGCTATATTTAAGGCCACATTGTTCCTCTATGAATTTAAAAGAAGCACATATTTTAGTACTGGATGATGACAAAGACGTACTTACTGCGATCAACTTGCTACTGAAGAAAGAAGTGCGCGAAGTTACAACTGAAAAAAATCCGGAAAATTTATTGTCTCTTCTCAAAAAGCAAGCCTTCGATCTTATTTTGCTGGATATGAATTTTAATGCTTCCATCAATACCGGCAACGAAGGAATTTACTGGTTAAACCGGATCAAAGAAATTTATCCGGTAATGTGTGTCATAATGATCACCGCTTATGCAGATATTGATCTCGCAATTCGCTCTCTGAAAGAAGGTGCCGCTGATTTTATTGTGAAGCCCTGGAATAACCAGCGACTTGTAGAAGCCATCGGGGAAATTCTAAAGAAGAAGGATTCAGATAAAAACCCGGTAAAACAACAAAACTACGGGAAACTTGGCCTCATAGGTCAGAGCGAAGTAGTGCAGGATATTTTTAACAAGATAGAAAAAGTTGCGCCAACAGATGCAAATATTCTGATACTGGGAGAGAATGGAACAGGAAAAGATCTTATAGCGCAAGCGATCCATCAGCGCTCGCTGCGTTCAAAAAATGCTTATGTAAAAGTGGATGTTGGTTCTTTAA
>JAYSYG010000245.1:0-1807 GCA_043716685.1 Sphingobacteriaceae bacterium
GGTATGCAGATTGTGCAACGGGAACCACCTCATTTTTTATTTCGGGCTTTGGCTCAATTTTACCGGGCCTTAAAAAGGCAAAGAGTAAAATGGAAGCAACAATATTGGTGCAACCATCTATCCAAAACAACAATTCATAATTGTATGATGCAATAATGCCTCCTATAGAAGCGCCTACTGCCCAACCAAGATTAATGGAAAGCCGGTTTAAGGAATACGAACGTGTTCTGTTTTCAGGAGTACTGTAAAACGCTATCGCCGATGAATTAGCGGGACGAAACGCTTCGTTAACAAGGCTCAGTAAAAAAGTGAAAACGCAGATGAAAGCGTAAGATTTTATTTGTCCGAGCACTATAAACAGGATCCCGCCAAATACAAGGGTGATCATTTGCACCTTAAAAAATCCGATCTTATCAGAGAACTTTCCTCCGAAGTAAGCACCAACAATAGAACCCAGGCCGAAGAGTCCCATTACAGTACCGGCTTCTGCTAAAGTGCGATTCATTGTTTTGCCCGTAAGATAAAGCGTCATAAAAGGCACAACCATGGTCCCACTTCTATTAATAAGCATAATAAAAGAGAGTAGCCAGGTCTGGGATGACAGCCCTGTGAACGAGGTTTTATATAAAGATACCGTGCGGGCGATCATACATTTTAAATGGGGAGATTGAATTACAAATTCCGTACCAGGTTTAAAATTTCGTGCTGCAAACTTTTGGTTTTATCGGCGTTATACCAGTTTTGAGTAACCAGGCCTTTTTCTTCGTGCGATCTGTGCTCTTTTTTCATTTGCAGCACTATTTCCTGTAGTCCTTCAGGGCGGGGTCCCCAGACAAATACTTCTTTCAGGGTTTTGGTATTAAGACAAATTAATTTAGGAATGGACCTGCCGCCATGAGTAAGATAGCAATCCATAACATAAAGGTTTTCATCACGCAGAATAAGCTTCAACTCTATATTTTTATACTCGTTTTCTATACAGTGAAACACCGGAATATTCTGCGCCGCATCTCCACACCAACCTTCCGTAAGAATTAACCAGGTGTAGTGTGAGGAAATAGCGGATAACGCTACCTTGAGATCTTCGTTTAAAACAACGGTTTTTTCAAGGCGGTGCATGCGCTGTAAATTAATTTTTGCGTAGTTAATGTACTCCCCGCTTTGATTTGGACCAGTTGTTTTTCCCTGTGCAAGCAATTCTTTCAATAGGTTTTTATATTGAGAATAGCTCATGGCTTTAGTAAGAAACTCTTTAGTAATCATAAATTTTAATTTAAAAAATGAGGTTAGCGCCTGACATAAAAGGCAAAATTACTTATAAGTCTCCGATTTCTGTTAAGTCCCCATTACGTCACTTGAAGTTAATTTCATTGTTAATAAACAATTCTCAGCAGGCAAACACAAGGGAGCCAATTTCCTAATTTTAAAGCATGAGGAATACAAAAATTATCACCTGCTTTCTTGGCATTGTTCTGTTAGGCGCTTGTGTGCCGGAAAGAAAATTAGAAGAAACGAAAACAAAACTTACTACCTGCGAAACGAGCCTTGCGGAGCTTAAAAAGGCGGCAATGGAGAACGGAGCAAAACTTGCACAGCTAAAGGAACAAGCGACTAATGACGAAAAAACAATGATAGCCCTGAAGCGGGATACCATGCTTAACGGAAGCAACCTCAGGAACCTGGTGTCTAAATATGATAAATTAAATATATTGAACGAGCAGTTGATAGATCGCCTCAATAAACTGATGAGTGGCGCAGAAAAAGACAATGCCAAATTGAGTGGTGATCTGCAGATGACTACGGAACA
>JAYSYG010000246.1:0-5713 GCA_043716685.1 Sphingobacteriaceae bacterium
ATACCTCAAGGCGTTGCCTTGGGGTTATTCATTAACAAAAAGAACGAGGTGTATTACACCTTGTTTTTTATTGGTAGTTTTTAAAAGTTAAATGTTTCCACCCCTGACTACCCTTAAAAGTATTGCTACAACAGCAATTACAAGAAGAATGTGGATAAGCCCCCCTGCGCTGTATGCGAAAAATCCGATGGCCCAGGCAATAACAAGAATAATAGCGACGATATAAAGTAAATTGCTCATAGTTTAGTTTGTTAGTTGTTTATTTTTAGTATTAGAATTATTATTGTTGTGAAGAATATTTATCAGGATCAGCGCAAAAGCAGCTGCCAGAAGAATGTGAATGGCAGGTCCTGCTATCCGGGCAAAAAACCCGATTACCCAAAGTATAGCAAAAACAACTGCGACTATATAATTTACTGCGATCATGTAGAGTGATACTATAATTTCATGCCTGATTTTTTTATTCGGATTAGAGATATTTCTTCCCTGTTTTCTACATTTAAGAAAGGTTTGTGGAAAAAAGGAAACAAACCGGGGAAATGCGGATTTCTTATTTATGTTTCTTGTTCTTCTTCTTTTTATCTTTCTTCTTGCCTCCAAAAATTTTTTCCAGAAAGGTTTTATCTTTCCCCTCTTCAAGTTTCGAAATAGTGATAGTATTATCTATAGAAGGTTTGAGGGCATGAACAAAGGCATTTCTCAATACATAACTTATGGCACGCCATAAATTAATATTGGGATCATCGAACCGGCCTTTTATTTCTACTTTGGTAGCAAGCTGATCTTTGCTCTGATTTTGCAGTATTTCTGCAGCGCTTCCTATAAGCGTTTCCCAGAGTATCTGTTTCAGATTACCCTCTTCTTTATTCCACTGCACAATATCAAGGTCTTTTAAAATTGGTTTTACGTAGCCTCCGAAGCCCCCTTCTTTACCAGCAAATTCTGTATAAAGACCGAAATTTCCTTTTTTTGTATCAAAGTTTCCATAGGCTCTTAAAAGGTCATTCAATAGCACCAGATTAACCTTGGTTATTTCCGCGCTCATATCAAAGGTTGGTGTCTTTTGGAGTGCATCAAAATCCACCCTCATTTTAAAATCCCCTTCATATGCTGCCCCTGTAATTTCCGCATGCGCGGGAAGAACTTTGTTGCTATCATTTACATTAGAAAGATTAGTGGCCACAACTTCAAGTTCTTTCATGGCCACGTCTACTCTCGGTGAGGAAAATGGATCAATATAATGGATCTGGCCATTAGAAATTTCAAAATGATTCACTGTTAGTGGCATAAGGTCATTTATAAGTTGCCTGAAATCGGCAGTATCGGCCTTAGCGTCTTCATTTTTATGTTTTCCTTTTACAAAATTCAGCACGGGGTTTTCCACGTAAATTTCTCCTACAATAGAGCCTTTAAATATTGCGCTCCATTGAACGGATAAATCAATTGCGGAGCATTTAAAAAACGGAATAGTATCTTTTTTTCCTTGCTCATTTCCGATCTTTACAAGATGAATGTCTTTAATCACGTATGCACCGCGTATGAGGGCGATATCAATGTCTTCCACATGTCCGTAATATTCCTGAAGTGAACCAAGTTTTTTATTCACGTACTTTAATACAATGAAAGGGAGCAGGATCCTGAAAATAATTAATAAGGCCAGAATGGAAAGGAAGATGATCCTGAATTTTTTTTTCCGGCCAGGTTTATATTTTTTGACACCGGTATTGTCGGAGCGCACCGTTTCGTCATGTTGTTTCTCCATAATGAGTATAGTATCAATTTCCGATCAATTTCATGCCAGTGGAATGCCTTTTGTTTTGGAGGGTGTATGAAATTGACCAGAGATAGTTTTAAGAACTCTTTGAAGATTACAAAAGAATCGTTTAGTGAGTTTAATAATGATAAAGTGTTAAAACTTAGTGCAGCGCTTGCCTACTACACTATATTTTCTCTCCCATCCATGCTTATTGTAATTATCGGGCTTTGTAGTATTTTTTATGGTAAAGACGCAATTCAGGGAGAAATATTTGCTGAGATTAGCGGATTTATCGGAAAAGATGCGGCCATCCAGGTTCAGGACATTCTTAAAAATACTACGTTGCATCACGACAATGTTCTTACAACCATTCTAGGCTTCTTTACTTTATTGTTAGCGGCTACGGGAATGTTCGGAGAGATCCAGGATTCTATCAATTCTATCTGGGGGTTGCAGGCAAAACCAAAAAAGGGCTTTATTAAATTAATATTTAACCGGCTTGTTTCTTTCTCCATGGTAGTGGTTCTTGGTTTTATACTCTTGGTTTCTCTTGTTTTAAATGCACTATTAGAAGGATTATTGCACCGCTTGGAACATTTTTTTTCAGAACAGGTTATAAGTTATTTTTTCATCCTGGATTATGGAATTATGATCTCCGTAACCACTGTACTGTTCGCTTCTATTCTAAAAGTACTACCTGATGCCAAGATTGAATGGAGAGATGTTTGGGTTGGCGCTTTTACAACGTGCCTGCTCTTTTTGTTCGGAAAGTTTTTAATCGGGTATTACCTTAAACACAATGAAAGTATCAGCGCTTATGGGGCTGCCGGCGCTCTTATCTTAATTCTATTGTGGGTATATTATTCCGCTATAATTTTATACTTTGGGGCCGAATTTACCCAGGTGTATGTGCGCTATAAGAAAAGAAAAATAGATCCAAACAAATACGCCGTCTGGGTAGAAAAGAATACGGTGGAGAAAAAGTTAAACACCCAGATCGACGAGCATACCACCACTATTGATAAAAAAATCGAAAAAAAGATTCCTTAATTTTTTAAAGGGAGTGTTATCATAAACGAAGTGCCTTTATTTACCTCACTCGATACTTTTATCCCTCCGTCATGCTTCGAAATAATAGTATGCGTGGCAGTAAGCCCCAGTCCTGTGCCGCCGTGCTTGGATGTAAAGAACGGCTCGAATAATTTGTTGAGATCCTGGGGTGCTATGCCTTTACCGTTGTCTGAAATGGTAATATTTACATTCTCATTGTCAGCTTTGGCTATAATAGTCAATTTACCATTTTCAGTGGTTATCGCTTCAATTGCGTTTACAAGAATATTCAGCAGTGCAATAGTAAGTTTTTCTTTGTCTCCTTTAATCAGTACATCACGTTGCACGTCTTTTCCGATCGCAATTTCTTTAAGTTTTACCCGGTCACCAACGTGTTGCAGTGTATTTTCAATAAGGTCGTGAATAAAAAGATCGTCAATATTTATAGTATCAAAACGTGTTGCATTTAACAGATCTTCAATCAATATATTAATGCGTTTGCTGTTCCTGTCAATAATATCAAGAAATTCATCGGGACTCTCATCCGAGTTTTTATCGTTAAGAATAGCCCTTAACTCTGCTAAAGATAAATGAATGTTCGTGAGTGGATTTTTTATTTCATGTGCAATAACCCTGGCTACTTTACCGGTAAGGGTTTGTTTCTCAAGCAACTGTTCTTTTTGTTCATTTAACCTTCTTTCGGTAATATCATGCAATACCAGTTGGTAGAATTTTTTTTCTGCGTCAACAACTGAAAGATTGAGGATACAATAACATTTTCTGTTTTTTTCAGGCAGAGTGAATTCGATTTCCATAGACGGATTCGAATACCTTTCTGTTTCAAAGATCTGTGGATAAAAATAATCGGATATATTTTCACCTAAAATCTGTTCTTTAGTTTCGTACTCAAAAAGTTTTAACGCTGCTTTGTTCGCATCAATTACGTTAAGATCAAGATCAACTATAAATACGTACTCAACTGAATTTTCAAACAGGTTTTTAAATTTGTTTTCACTTTCTTTAAGTGATTTTAAAACGTTTGATTTCTCAATAGCATAACGGATACTCCTGTCTATATCTTCAGCAGTATACTGACCCTTAACCAGGTAGTCTGACACGCCCAGTTTCAGGGCCTCTTCATCAATGGCAAGTGCCTGCAACCCGGTCATCAGTATAGTTGGTGTGAAGGGGTATTTTTCATTGATGTACGATACCAGTTCAATACCGGTATGAATCCCTAAGCGATAATCTACAATAACGAGGTCGATCGCCTGCTGCCTTAAAATTTCTTTGGCTTTGGAAAAACTTTCTGCCCAGACTATGCTTTTATTAAAAGAAGTTCCCTTTAAGCTGCTTACTAAGAGAAAATAATCGTCTTCGTCGTCTTCAACAATTAACAGCCGTATTGATTTTGTAGCGCTCATATTACGTATTGGGTGTTTTAACAATGGTAAACCAGTAGTGTTTAAATACTTCCATAATTTTGATTAATTCCTGATAAGAGTACGGTTTAATGATATAGCTGTTCGCTCCATTCTCATAGGCATAGTTTATATCGTCAGGATTGCTGCTGGTGCTATAAACAATAACAGGAATTTTTTTCAGGGTGGCGTTGCTTTTTATTTCCTTCAGACATTCTCTTCCATCTTTCTTTGGCATGTTATGGTCAAGTAAAATTAATTTTGGAATAAAGGCCGGGCTGTTTTTATATGTTCCTTTTTTATAAAGATAATCCAGCAGCTCTACCCCATCATTTACCGTGTGAATATGTTCAGTAAGATTCACACTGTCGAATGCCTCTTTAATCATGTATTGATCGTCATTGTCGTCGTCGGCAATTAAAATACAATATTCTGATTTTTGCTTAGTGTTACTCATAATAAATTAATTGAAGGAAGACCAACGATAAAAGTAGTTCCATTACCCACTTCACTTTCTGCTGTTATAAACCCTTCGTGATTTTCGACAATCCGTTTGCATATTGCTAAACCTATACCCGTTCCTTCGTATTCCGAACGGCCGTGTAGTCTTTGGAATATGATGAAGATCTGTTTTAAATACTGAAGCTCAAACCCGATTCCGTTGTCCTTAACAAAAATACAATAATATTTTTTGTGTTTGGGTGTAAAATCATGTATCCAGCCGGTGGTCCTTAATTCTTCTTTAGTATAATGTCTGGCACTAACGGTTATCTCGGGTACTTCTTTATCGCTGAACTTAAGAGCATTACTCAGGAGGTTTTGAAATAACTGCCTGAGCTGTGTGTTATTTCCGTTTATTTCATCCAGCGGCTGGATCATAAGCACGGCTTTTTTTGCGGAGAGTAGGAGACTGAGGTCTTCTGTAATAAGCTTAAAAACAGAATCAAGATTTACCTGTTCGTTAATATCGAGCATACGCGTTATTCTTGAATAGTTAAGCAAATCTTTGATCAGGACCCGCATTCTCGTTACAGATGTATTCAGGCGCTGTAACGAGTCAATCACTTCTTCATCGGGGTAGTTTATAAGTTTCGAATGTATTTTGTCACTAAAGGAACTTATCTTTCTTAAAGGTTCTTCCAGATCATGTGAAGCAATGTAGGCAAACTGCTCGAGTTCTTTGTTTGAATTGTTAAGCAGAATTACCTGTTGTTGAAGTTGCTTTTCCGAAGCCAGCAATTTTTCCTCAAATTCTGTTTTTGATTGGTGTTCCCGCTTAAGTGCCATAAGAATACTTATGAGCAGAAGGATGGAGATACCTGATGTAAGAGCAATTATAAAAATAGATAGTTCCGATTTAGAAAAAGTTCGTTCTCTTAAAATGGAGAAGCGTTTGTATTCTACTTTTTTCATCTTCATAATGGTTTTTTTTGTTTTGTCCATTATAAAATCACCCTGGGCCAGAATTTTCCTCAACGAGTCGTAT
>JAYSYG010000247.1:0-5713 GCA_043716685.1 Sphingobacteriaceae bacterium
AGCGCCATTACCGTATTGCTTAATCCAAGATAAGAAATTCCGTTTATTTTTATATCCGCTTTATTGCGGTTTACGATCTGCACGGTTACATTTACTTCCTGGCCCGGTATACCCATGTGGTCAGAGGCAAAGCCTTCCAGCCAAAGTCCTGCGCAGGCGAAGAGCAAGGTTTCCGTTTCTTTTAATTTTTGTTGTTTCCAGTAATTCAGCTGCTCGTTTTTGGAATCAAGCGTTTGTAATTGTTTGTAAATGGAAACGAGAGTATTTACACTTTTTTCCGGAGACTGTGGATCGTAATTTTTAATGCATTCTTCGATCGTTTTTTGTAAGGTTTCAGTTCCTCTTAACCTGTCCCATTTGGTATTTATTCCTGCCAGAAGGTCGTTTTTAGCGCTGTCGCCTTTTAAAAGTTTAAAATATTCGGTTACAGAACCACGTTGCCGGGAAGAGCCAAATCCCTGACTTTTATGCATCGATCGGCTTTCGGAGGCAATTTCCCCGTAGCTTTTTCCCAGTAATGAATTAAACACACCTACGTCAATTTTTAGCTGATCAGGAGAGGTAGTATTTGTGGATCCGAAATTAAGGGTGTTCCAGAAAATACGTTTTGCTTGCCATACCTGCGTGTATTTTAATTGTTCAGGAAATTTAGACGCATCCGCTGCCGCATCAAAAGCCTCGAGTGCCAGTATAGCCGATGCTGTGTGGTGACCGTGGCCGCCCTCTCCTGTTGTCGGGAAACGGCAAATGATCACATCCGGTTTGAATCTTCGTATCGTTAATACCACATCCGAAAGAATGCTGTCCTTGTTCCAGAACGTAAAAGTTTCTTCCGGATTTTTAGAATAGCCAAAATCGTTGGCCCTCGTGAAAAACTGCTCGGCTCCATCTGTTCTTCGTGCGGCTAATAATTCCTGTGTGCGGATCAACCCTAATTGTTCGCCCTGTTCTTTACCTACCAGGTTTTGTCCGCCATCTCCACGGGTTAAAGAAAGATAGCCGGTCCGTAGTTTTTTCTCACCTGCAAGGTAGGCCAGCAAACGGGTATTCTCATCATCGGGATGGGCTGCTACATATAAGACTGAGCCAACCGTATTTAATTTTTTCAAACCTTGCAGGATCTCTGAGGAGTTGAGTGCCTGGCTGGTCTGGGCGGGTAGATTGAAGTGACAGAAAAGAAAGGGTAAAAAAAGAAGGTAAATTTTTTTCATAAAAAATCTGTTAGGAATAAATGTATTTTATAAAACTGATTTTGAAGATACTTATTTATGGTCCGGATGAAATGCAAAATTGGTTAAAACATTTCAATCCGGTATAAATAAAAGAGAGCTTTTGTTCTAAATGTTCCTTTTCTTATTGCATGGTAGAAAGAAGGTAAAACTTCCGAAATACCGGCTATTATCGGCAGACTGCAGGCAACCTTAATAACTGGTGCGAATTTACCTTTACAGGAAAGATTTGAGTATCTTCGCTGAAATTTTCCACTTATGATTTCCTTTAACGATCTTAATCTTTCTAAACCCCTCTTAAAAGCAATTCAGGATCTTGGGCTTGAAAACCCGACACCTATCCAGGAAAAAGCTTTTTCGGTGATTATGTCAGGTAAAGATGCGGTTGGCATAGCACAAACAGGAACAGGGAAAACGTTTGCTTATTTAGTTCCGGTGCTCAGGCAATTGACCTATTCGGAACAACGCCATCCAAGGGTGTTGATCGTGGTACCCACGCGCGAATTAGTGGTGCAGGTAGTTACTGAAATTGAGAAACTTTCAAAATATATGAGCCTGCGGGTTTTTGGAGTTTATGGCGCTTCCAATATTAATACCCAGAAACAAAAAGTGTACGATGGCCTCGATATTTTGGTTGCTACACCCGGCAGATTAATAGATCTTACGCTCAGTCGCACGCTTCAGTTCAGTGCTGTGAAAAAATTGATTATTGATGAGGTAGATGAAATGCTTAATCTCGGATTCAGACCCCAACTGAAACAAATACTGGAAGTGTTGCCGGCAAAGAGACAAAACCTTATGTTCTCTGCCACGCTCACAGAAGACGTAGAAGCAATTATTGAAAAATATTTTAACACCCCTGAATATATTGAAGTGATCACCCGCGGTACACCGCTTGAAAAGATCATCCAGCAGGCCTATCATATTCCTAATTTTTACAGCAAAGTAAATTTATTAAAATGGCTTTTACAGAAGGATGAAACGATGACAAAAGTTTTATTATTTGTGAAGAATAAAAAAATTGCGGACGATCTTGAAAAAGAACTGGAAGAATTTGCGGAAGACATTGGGATAATTCACTCTAATAAATCACAGCCGCATCGGTTTAGTGCGGTAAAACAGTTCCAGGAGGGAACACATCGTTTATTGATCGCTACAGATGTAATAGCACGTGGATTGGATCTGCAGGACGTAACACACGTAATTAATTTCGATGTTCCAAAAGATCCCAGCTCATATATTCACCGTATTGGAAGAACAGGCAGGGCAGATAAAACGGGCATTGCTTTGAGTTTTATTACTGATAGAGAGATAGAAATGCAGGACGCCATTGAAGAGTTAATGGATAAAAAAATAGAGCTTCTTTCGCTACCTGAAGACGTCGAATTATCAGACGAACTTACACAAGATGAAGTCCCGGTAGTTCGGGATAAAAACCTTAAAAAAGCCAAAAAAATTGTTCCGCTTACGGGTGCTTTTCACGAGAAAAAAGCAAAGAACAAAAAAGTGCAATTAGGCGGTAAAAGGAGACAGGAAAAACAAAGAAGAAAACTTGAACTTAGCAGGAGCAAGAGGAAACATTAAAAAAAGAGCAGGGATCCCTGCTCTTTTTTATTTAAATGATTATTGTTTTACATACGTGGCCGTAGCGTTGTATTTGGTTCCGGAGATCTCTTCTGTGTATCTGACTTTTAATGTTGTACCATCGTTTGTAAGAACTGTGTAACTTGTGGTTTCACTACCTACTACTGTAGTAATAATTGTTTCATCTGTATTCCATACCCAGGTACCCGATTTTGTTTGTGGGTCGTTTGTATTGCATTTGGTTGCTCCTTCGTCTTCCTTAAATACATTCGGAGTATCGAAACGGATAAGATCGTCTTTCTGACAATCATCCAGTTGTGAATAAAAGTCAGTAACGCCAAATATAGCCGGATCAACTGTTAAGGCAGTCATTTTAAAATTTTTGCCGGTTAACCTTTGTGTATTACTTTGGGTTGGAGTTGGGGTAGGAGTAACAGGTGTTGGCTCAGGGTCTTTTTCATCTTTTTTACAACCTGTAAAAAATAAGCCTGATCCTATAAATGCAAGCCCCAGGCAAAGTGTTGACATTTTTTTTGATAATGTGTTCATGATTCTTTAAGTAATATATTTCTATTTTGGCTTAATAATTTCATGCCAGTGCGGGATAGGGGCATTTTGTACGGCTTAAAAACGGCTTACCGGGCTTGGCACGAATAAAGTGGGTAAAAGTTCCAACAATCGGGGAAATTTGAAATTAATCCAACAAAAAAGGACTGCATTGCGGCAGCCCTCGTAAGATTATTATATTAAAGTGTTTTATTTAATCTCTATAACTAAAAATTTAGAGGTACTCCAGAAATCTTCAGGTTTTGTAATATTAAGTGTAGAATAACCGTTTTCACCTTCTGTCCAGGTATAAGAACCTTCCGGATGATGTGTTACTAATTTAGGTTTTTTACCCTGAATAGGAATTGATTTAGCTTCGCGAATATCTAGTTCTGTAAAAGAAGATCTGTTTTTTGTAAAGGCACTTGCAAGCGCTTCTTTTTTACCAACGCCAAGGAAACCGCCTTTTTTCTCAACAATACTTTTTTCTTTCAATTCCTTGTAAGTGCCATACGTAAAATAAGCTTTATTCAAATCTTTATCCAGTTTGGAGTTCGTTTCGGTAAGCAATGTTTTTTCTGAGGTCAGAACTTCATTTGCCATTTGTGACTCATCGAGCTTAATATTCAGGTCCGCAATTTTAAATTCGGCCTGAGCCAGCTGTTCCTTTAGCATTGCGATCTCCTGCTCTTGTTTTTCTATTCTTTCTTTTGTTTGTTTGGCAATTTTTGCCATCGCACTATTTTGTTTACCAAGTTTTTTTGATTGTTTGGTAAGCTGTTCGATCTTGAATTTATTGTCTTCAAGTAAAGCATTTATAAGGCTTATATTATGAAGGATCTCTTCTTTTTTCGTAAGGCTTTCTGTTGAAGAAGTATTCGCAACCATTCCTTGCTTATCGCGGATCATATCAAGGTTTTTATTGATCTCATCCATGGTTTTCACCATTTCATTCTCAATAGAATCTTTAGACGAACTTACGATCTGAACCTGCTCTAGTGCAGCTTCTTCTTTTTCTTTGTTGGTGCAGGATGTAAATAACATTCCTGTTGCCAGGGCGAACATTAACGTATTCCTGATAATTGATTTCATAGGATTTTTTGGTTTTAAAATATTAATTAAGGTAATAATGATGGTTCTAAAGATAATCATCTTTTTAGTACCTGCAAAGCTTGTACCACCCAAGATCTCTTGAAATTCGACGAAACTAATTTTAATGTCTTTTTTAAATGCACTTGTTTCTACCTTATAACTTACATCTTTCTTTATATCTCTCCTCATTTAAATGAATTGTTCAAACAAAATCTTATAAAAAAGATTATCAGGTTACGGTTACTGATCACAACTTCTCGTTTTGTTGCCGGAATTTTTTATCGGGCATCATTACGTTGAATGGAACGCTCCAGTTCTTAAATGGAGCTACTACAACTAATGCCAGTGATGCCTGTTACGTGGAAGGCCCGGTTGTAAAATTCGGTAATCAGGGGTTTACGTTTCCAATTGGTTTAGGAGGAATTTATAAGCCCGTAACTATTTCAGCGCCGGTTTCCACAACCGATAATTTTACTGCACAATATTTTTATTTCAATCCCAGCCCACCCTATACGAGTACTTCCAAAGACGCTACCATTGATCACATCAGCAGCTGCGAGCACTGGATACTTAATAGAACAGGAGGTTCTTCCATTGTAAATGTAAGCTTAACCTGGGATATAAATAGTTGTGGTGTTAATGCGATCAACGATCTTCTGGTTACACGCTGGGATGCAGGCCAGGTAAAATGGAAAGATCACGGTGGAATAAACATTACAGGTAATGCCTCTGCGGGATCATTGATGAGTAGTTCACCTGTTACTGTATTTAGTCCATTTACCCTTGGATCCAAAACCTTTTTAAATCCTTTGCCGGTGGAATTGCTTAATTTTTCAGCGGTTTGCTCTGATGAAGGAGTATAGTTAAAATGGTCGACGGCGTCGGAAAGTAATAATGATTATAACAGCATTGAGAGAAGTAACAACGGCGAAAATTGGTCAGAGGTGACGCGAAGAACTTCTGAAGGAAATTCAACGTCTACAAAAAAAATACGTGTTCCTCGATCATTATTTTTCTGACGGAACTATATATTACAGGTTGATCCAGGTAGATAAGGATCAAAAGAAACAGATATTTAAAACGGTGTCTAGTCAATGCACACTGGCACAGGACGAATTCAAATTTTATCCTAATCCTGCAAAGAATGAAATTAATCTTGTATTTAATGTGTCGCAAAACGGTCTGAACGGAATCTTTACGATTATAGATAACCTCGGAAGGAATTGCCACTCGGAGCATATAGACCTGAAAAAAGGAACCAA
>JAYSYG010000248.1:0-1804 GCA_043716685.1 Sphingobacteriaceae bacterium
GAAATTAAAACAGAGATCATTATCAATGCTTCACCTGAAAAAGTGTGGAAGGTATTTACAGATTTTAAAAATTACGGGGACTGGAATCCCTTCATTGTATCCCTTAGCGGAGACATAAAAAATGGAGAAACGATCTTTGTACGTATACTCCCACCTGGAAAAAAAGAGATGGCTATGGGGCCAAAGGTTCTTGCATTTGTTGAAAATAAAGAGTTTCGGTGGAAGGGACATATATTTATTCCTGGCATATTTGACGGCGAACATATTTTTGAATTAAAAGACAATCGCAATGGAAGCACCACTTTTATACAACGTGAAAACTTTGGTGGAATATTAATCCCTTTTTTTACAAAAATGTTGGATGTAAACACGGTGAAGGGATTTAAACTCATGAATCAAAAACTAAAAGAAAGAGTAGAAGCCTTATGAGTTAAGGCATAGAAAGACACACAATTTAGTATTAAGGTGCTATTACTTTTAATTAGGTTAATACAACAGGATAAAGTTTTTTTATAGTAATTTCGTGCAGTATTCATTAATAGCAAGGTTATGTCAAATCCGAATCAGGACCGAAAAAAACTAACGTTTAATGGTGTATTGATCTCGCTGGGTATTATTTACGGAGCCATTGGCACTTCTCCCTTATATGTTATGAGTGCTATTTTCGGTAACGAAGCCATTCGTGCGGATGTTGTAAAAGGCTGTATTTCTGCAATATTCTGGACACTCACCTTACAGGCAACTCTCAAATATATAATTCTTACCCTGCGTGCGGACAATAAAGGTGAAGGTGGGATTTTTTCTCTTTACACTCTGGTAAGACGAACGAAATTCAAATGGTTGCTGGTACCCGCCATCATAGGTGGAAGTGCATTGCTGGCAGATGGTGTGATCACGCCTTCTATTTCAATTTCTGCTGCTCTTGAAGGACTGAGATTTTATAATCCTGACATCAAAACGATACCCATTGTAGTTGCTATTTTATTTATCCTGTTTTTTCTACAGCAATTCGGAAGCGGTTTTATGTGGAGGCCTTTCGGGCCTTTTATGAGCATTTGGTTTTTAATGCTCGGCGTTTTGGGTATTTACCAGTTAAAAAATGACTGGTCCGTTTTAACTTATCTTAATCCTTATTACGCTTATAATTTGCTTGTTACCCATCCTTACGGTTTTACAATTTTCGGAGCCGTGTTTTTATGTACAACTGGAGCGGAAACTATTTATTCTGACATGGGCCACTCCAACAAAAAAAATATCCGGGTTTCATGGGTTTTTGTAAAAACGATGTTGCTGTTGAATTATTTTGGACAGGGCGCCTGGCTACTTGCACACGAAGGGCAGTCCTTACAGGGCTTCAAAGGTGGCAATCCATTTTATCTAAGTATGCCAGAAGGCTTTGTTCCATTTGGCATTGCTATGGCAACCATTGCTACTGTTGTGGCTTCGCAGGCTTTAATTAGCGGCTCGTTCACTATTATTAATGAAACCATCCGTTTAAACCTTTGGCCAAAAGTGAGGGTGAAACATCCTTCCCTCTTAAAGGGTCAGCTCTATATTCCTTCCGTGAACTGGATTTTGATGTTTGGCTGTATAGGAATAGTACTTTATTTTAAGGAGTCCAAAAACATGCAGCATGCGTATGGGCTTGCCATTGCGCTAACAATGCTTATGACAACCACGCTTCTTAATTTCTATATGCACATGAAGCGTTACAACCCGTATTTTATTTACTTCATTATTACCTTTTTCCTGGTTATTGAGGTTTCATTTTTTGCAGCCAATATGAGTAAGTTTACCCATGGAG
>JAYSYG010000249.1:0-1804 GCA_043716685.1 Sphingobacteriaceae bacterium
TGTGCCAGGGAATTTATGAAAACCGGAGAAGGCCAGAGGCTAAAACAGGAATATAACCGCCTAAAGAACGAAAATAAGACAGATAGCGCAGCGCTTGTAAATAACCAGATTGAAGCCGCCATTCAGTCAGAACATTTAAAAACACCGGAATACAAATTCAATAAACAGCAAATTGAGACATACACAACAGTTGGAGGCACACCACACCTGGACGGGACGTATACAGTTTTTGGTGAGGTAATTGAAGGACTTGAAGTTTTAGATAAGATCGCTGCTGTTAAAACAGATAAACATGACAGGCCTTTAACAGATATTAGGATGAAAGTGACACTGATCCGTTAAACCTTGCCTTGGTTATGGTGTCTAAAAGAAAAAAGCACCATGAACAAATTAATTTTAGCCATTAGCCTTGTTTCGTCATTAATGACCAAATCAGTGGCGCAAACTACAACCCCAGCGCCTGCAGTTAATTCTCAGTCTAAACAGCTTGAAAACCTAAGTCCGGAAGAACGTGCCAGAAAAGAAGCTCAGCGCGCTGAGCAAAAATTAACTCTCAACCCTGATCAAAAAAATAAGTGGGAACTTGCTGCCCTTGAAAGAGTGAGAGCAAATCAACCTTTGAAAGAAAAAATGAAAGGTTCAACTACGCAGGAAGAAAGAAAGAGTATTCAGTCTCAAATGAAATTGAATAAGGATAAATTCGTTACAACCGTAGTGGCTTTACTCACATCTGATCAAAAAACAAAATTTGACCAGATGCAAAAAGAGAAGGAAACCCGCAGGCAAAAACATGATAAGGGATTTAAACGAGTAAGCACTGAATAATTTCCCGTAAAGTTTACAAGACCAACAAAGTTTCCTGGAATATGTGAGAAACCTTGCTGGTCTTTGATCATTCTTACCCAATAGCCTCTTTAGCAGCCAGAACATTACCTTTGGTATTGCCTATAAATATTTTGCCTTTTGCCAGGATCACTGGTCTTTTCAAAAAAGTATATTCACCCAGGATCAGTTTTTTATATTCCGCTTCTGTTGAAGGTTTCGGATCCAGTGTTTTGTATTTAAGCGCCACACGGCTGAAAATAGCTTCATAAGAACCGCTCAGGGCCTTCATCTCATCGATCTGCTCTTTGGTTATACTTTCAGTTTTTATATCCTGGAAAATAAATTTTTTCTTTTTTAATTCTAATTCGTCAATTATCCTGGCACAAGTGCCGCAGTTGGAGAGGTAATAAATCTTATTCATTTTTTGTAATTTAGTTGTGAAATTAAATATATCTGCTGGTTATACAAACCAAACAGAGATTTGTTTATCAAACAATAAATAAACCCAATGAAATTAAAAATAGTTGCCCTCGTTTTCTTATTCAACTGGGCTGCCGCCCAAACCTATGAAAAAGACTGGCAGGTGCTTTATAAAAAACTGGATGCGGGTGAAAGTATAAGTTCAAAAGAAATAGAGGGATTTATAGCGAAATACAAAAAAGTCCTGGCAGATTATCCCGATAATTCAACGCAGCTTTACAGTGTTCTTGCCAATAACTATTATAACAATTCTGTTTTAGACAAAGCAGAGGAAAATTACCTCGAGTCGTACACATACGCGCAACACGCGCAGGATACCAGCCTGAAACACATTGTGGAACTTAGCCTGGCTATTTATAATTACAATGCAAACCATTTATTAGAGGCAGAAAAATATTATTTAAAGTGCATGGTGGGAATGGCTGCGGTGTATGGACAATCGAGCAGGGAGTACACCGGCATTTTTTACGATTATACCCGCTTGCTTATTGACCTGGAA
>JAYSYG010000250.1:0-1800 GCA_043716685.1 Sphingobacteriaceae bacterium
AGATAAAAAACGCATAGGTTAAAATTACACAGCAGAACGCAGAAACAGGCTTTTGGTTACATGTTTTGTGAACAATTTTTTAGTTGAAAAGTGTGATAAGTGTGGCAGCAAGTATTTTACGTATTTTTAATTCCAGAACTCTTACTTACTTTGTTAATAAGACTTCCTTAGTATTTATTATTTAAATCGAGAATTGTGTTTGAAAGAATAAGTTTGATCATTTCAAAAAAGGGTGATAACAGTAGAAGTTACATACTTATCATAATAGTTCTTGTTACTTTTTTATCCTTTTTGAATAAAGGTAAACACGATCTGCAGGAATGGGACGAATCCAGGTATGGTGTTAATGCCTACGAAATGCTGCAAAATAAGGATTACATTAATTTTTATTATAACAACAAGCTTGATACCTGGAACGGCAAGCCCCCTTTGATGATCTGGCTTATCACCGTCTCATATAAAATCTTCGGATTTAATGAATTCGCCTTAAGATTTCCATCAACACTGAGCACAGTGCTTTTTTTTATTCTTTGCTTTTATACAATTACACTTCTTGAAAGCAATTTAGTAGCGCTTTTAACCTGTTTCATCCTAATTTCGAGTAAAGGTATACTTGGAAATCACATCGGATTAACCGGAGATTTTGATGTGTTGCTCTTAGTATTTCTTACAGCTTCCGTTTATACTTTTATTCTTTATGCTGAGAAACAGAAAAAATTTGCAATATATTTTACAGCCATTTTTATTGGCCTGGCTTTTTATACCAAAGGGCCGGCTTCCTTTGTTCTTATTCCAGGCTTCATAATTTATTTGCTGCTTCGTAAAAAAATAAAAGAATTGTTTAACGACAAGCATGTTTGGTTTTCAATACTGATTCTTTTAGGTATTATATCTACCTGGTTCTTGCTTGTTTATTTTTATGGAAAAACCACTACAAATTCTTTTTACGGAAGCAAAAACTCAATTGAGACAATGCTTTTTCATGATACCTTTAGAAGACTCACTTCCTCTGACTTTGAAAGTAATGGAATCCCTAATCGAAGTTTTTTCTTTTTCTTCCAGGTTTTGGACTCCAGGCTTAATCTTTGGAATTATGTGTTTTATCTAACTTTAATTTCGGGAATTGTTTTTTCTTTTAAAAACAAGCACTATAATTTCTTGCAGGATCATTCCAATAGATTAGCGATGCTTTCCTTCTGCATAATAATTCCTTTATCTCTTGTTCTGACGTTGTCTGTTAATCAACACAACTGGTACTTGGCGCCCACTTTCATGTTTGTTGCCTTTCTTACAGCAAAAGGAATGCTATTCTCATCTAAACGGTGGAAACCACTGCTTGCGATTTCGACATGCTTACTGACATTTACCCTCGGAAGGCAGTTCTATTATATTTATTCGCTGAAAAACACCATGCACAATGCTTTTACAAAAAATGAGCTTCTCGAAAACAAAAACCTTGTTGTAACATGCCCAATAAATCAGGATCTTTTACTTTATTTAAAATGGCTCAACGTAACTATTATCAGAGAAGAAAATGCGTCAGTAGCGCTAAAGCAAAAGGGTGAGTTGATTTTAATGTTAAAAACTCAAACAAGTAATGAATTTTTGCAAAAAGTCGTCTCCCTCCAGGAAATGGATAAATACACTTTAGGAATAGTAAAAAACTGAATTAATTAAATTGAATGGTTTGCTCAATAAGTGCGCCGGTAGACTCAATTTTGACTTTGATTTGCTTTTCTTCAACCAGACCTAAAAAATCTATTTCTTCGAATTCAGAAATAATGTTTTTTGAAAGAAGTT
>JAYSYG010000026.1:0-2541 GCA_043716685.1 Sphingobacteriaceae bacterium
GACGTTGAGATCCAAAAGGACAGCATGCGTTTTAGAAAAAACCTGGAACGCATTGGTGAAATTTTTGCATACGAGATCAGTAAATCTCTTTCCTATGAATCTGTTCAGACAACAACTGCTCTTGGAATTGCAGATTCAAGGATCTTAAACAAACAGCCGGTTATTGCTACCATTTTACGTGCGGGTCTCCCCTTCCATCTTGGGTTTCTGAATTATTTTGATAAGGCCGGAAATGCTTTTATCGGTGCTTACCGCCGTCATCACAAAAACAATACGTTTGAAATTGCGCTCGAGTATACTAGCTGCCCTGATCTTACGGATAAAATACTGATCATTTGTGATCCTATGCTGGCCTCCGGTTCTTCTATTATTTTAGCTTACAAATCTTTGCTCACCAAAGGCATTCCAAAACATACACATATTGTATCTGCCATTGCGAGCGCTGAAGGACTTGATTACGTTAAAGCAAATATGCCAACTCCTAATTATTCGTTATGGTGTGGTGCAATAGACCAGGAGCTGACGGCACAGGCATATATTGTTCCGGGACTTGGTGATGCAGGAGACCTTGCGTTTGGAAATAAGTTGTAATTATGTTTAAAAAAACAACGGTTAATTTTACAGAAGCCGGCGTGCTGAGCACGATCGTACTCGATTATTTAAACAAGAATGATAAACTAAGATCGTTCTACGGATTTTTTCCAGATGAAAAAGGATTTGCACAATTACTTGAGACAAAACCTTACGAGAGTTTTAATCGTGAAACACTTACTAAATCTCTAAAAGAGCAAAGTACCCTGATTGCCAATACTTCAGAATTTACTCTTGCCAATATCGAAAAACTAAAAAACAAAAACGTTTTTACCGTAACTACAGGTCACCAGCTTTGTTTATTTACGGGACCATTATATTTTATCTATAAAATCTTTTCCACTATCAATCTTGCAGAAAGCTTAAAGAAAAAATTCCCTGCTTACGATTTTGTGCCTGTATATTGGATGGCCAGTGAAGACCATGATTTTGAAGAGGTGAATAATTTTAATGCGCTCGGCAAAACCGTTACCTGGAAAAGTGCGCAAAGTGGCTCTGTGGGGGATTTTAAAACTGAGGAATTAAAAAAACTTTTTCCTTCTATCCAGGAGTTACTCGGCAGATCTGAAAATGCGAATTACCTTCTTTCCCTTTTTGAGAACGCTTATTTAAAACACGCAACACTTGCAGATGCCACACGTTTCCTCGTTAATGAGCTTTTTGGCGAATACGGATTGGTTACCATTGACGGAAATGACAAACAGTTTAAACAGCAGTTTAAGGAAGAATTTAAAAAAGATATTTTCGACCATGCGCAATTCGAAACTGTAAGTGCATCTATAAAAGAGCTAGAGAAATCAGGATATTCTGCCCAGGTAAATCCAAGAAACATTAATTGTTTTTATATTGAAGAAGGATTGCGGTCACGTATTGAAAAAGTTGGTGAAACCTTTAATCTCGTTGGAACAAAACGCTCCTTTACAAAAAAAGAGCTCGAAAATATTATAGAGCATTCTCCTGAAAAAATAAGTCCGAACGTGGTGTTAAGGCCGTTATACCAGCAGGTAATTCTTCCAAACCTGGCTTATGTAGGTGGGCCCGGCGAACTGGCTTATTGGCTGGAGTTTAAAAACATGTTCGACGCTTCCGGGGTTTTATTCCCCGTACTTATGCCGCGCAATTTTAATACTATGGTAGATAAACAAACAGCATCTAAAATCGGGAAGCTGAATTTTTCTGTAAAAGATTTCTATAAACCAGAACAAGCACTCATTAAAGAACTGCAAGTTAAAAAGGACTCTGTTTTTGATCTTTCACCTGAAAAGGAAAGCATTTCTGAATTTTATTCTAAAATACTTCAAAGAGCAAGTGCAACGGATAAAACGCTTTCAGGAAGTGTATCTGCAGAACTTCAACGCGCACTTAATGGCTTTGAACGGATAGTTGGTAAAACGAACAGGGCAATTCGCCGCAAATACGAGACAGAGATCAACCAGTTGAGCGGCATAAAACAGCATTTATTTCCGAAAAATGTTCCGCAAGAACGTTATGAAAATTTCTCTTCCTTTTACCTGAGTTATGGAAAAGCTTTCCTGGATGAAATAAAAGAAAAAACAGATCCATTCTTATTGGAACAAAGTATTTTTACGGAAGATTAGGCGGGAAACCTGCTAAACTGATCTGTCGGATTCAACGTGTTTTTTTTGTACATTTACCTGAATTAAATTTCCCCATGAAAAAAATCATACTTTATTGCGGTGTTCTTTTTTCTTGTCAGCTTAATTCCCAGACAACACTTAGTCAGTCGTTTAATGAGCCCAAGCCAGGTGACATGGAAACTAACTACGATCTTGATACCTCAGCTTTTACATCGGGAATGCCCCTTAATGTTAGCGGAAATAACGTTGTATGGAACTTCACGACCCTTATAGCGAACCAGCCTCCACTGGATAATTATTACCTGAGCGCATCAAGCGAAACCTCTTCCGTAAATTATCCCGGTTGCACTGT
>JAYSYG010000251.1:0-1798 GCA_043716685.1 Sphingobacteriaceae bacterium
AAACTAAAATTATGGAAAATTTAAGGAGTACTGATCTTAATAAAACAGGGTACACAACGCTAACAACTGAGAATAAATTACTAAGGAATTCTTTTTCATGGATGGCCTTGGCTATGTTGCTCACCACATTGTCCGCCTTAGTGTTTGCGAATATTCCCGCCTTAAAAAGTATATTGCTTGAGCCTTCAGAGACTGGATTTAAGCCTTCTATTTTTGCTTACATCGTTATGTTTGCCCCGCTTCTTTTTGTACTGGGAATCAACTTTGGCTTAAACAAAATGTCTTATCCTGCATTGATCACAATGTTTATAGCGTATTCGATCGTTAACGGAATCAGCTTTAGTTTTATTTTCTTTGTTTATAGCATAGGTTCTATTACTACAGTTTTTCTGAGTACTACTGCCTTGTTTGCTGTAATGGCCATTGCAGGTTATACAACAAAAACAGATCTGACAAAGATGGGAAGCATTCTTATGATCGGTGTAATTGGGATTGTAATAGCGTCTTTAATAAATATGTTTATGGGTAGCGCCCAGTTAGATTATATCATCAGCATTATAGGTGTAATCATTTTTACAGGTCTAACCGCTTACGACGTTCAAAAAATCAAAAATCTGGGTCAGCAGGCAGGAAACACCGATTCTGTTTTATCAGGTAAATTAGGCATTATTGGCGCCCTGACGTTGTATCTCGACTTTATCAATTTGTTTTTATTCCTGTTGAGGTTGTTTGGTGGCAGAAAAGACTAAACTTTAGAGTTTTATGAAAAGAATCATGAGCCCCGTCAAACACGGGGCTTTTTAATTTTAAGAGATTCTATAAGTATTTATCTCTGCTAGTTAGTCCGGCAATCGTTCATTTAAGGGTAAATACTTCGTGGAACTGCGAAGTGGGTGAGGGAATGGGTTGCACTGAGTTTGGAAATAATTCTATCTTTGACTTGAGTTTTAAAATTGGTATTTTTTTATTAAATTTATAGTAAGGATTAACACTTAAAATAAGAACAAGAAAAAAGAAGAATGAAAATCCCAAAAATAGTACTACTTGGTTTATTGATAGTGTGCGGAGGCTTACTGTTTTCTCAGACAAATAATACCTGTGCAAATGCCACGCCTTTTTGTACTGGGCAAACAATGAATTTCCCTGCCGGCGTTAACGCGGGCGTTGCACAAAGCGGCCCTAATTACGGCTGCCTTGGTTCTGAACCAAATCCTACTTGGTTTTTTATGCAGATGGCCAATTCGGGATCTATGTCTATCGCAATGTCCGCAAATAATGATATCGATTTTATTTGCTGGGGCCCTTTTTCAAATCTTTCCGGCGCCTGTGGAAGTTTAACCTCCAGTAATATTCAGTCTTGTAGCTATTCTGGCTCGAATACCGAAACGTGTACAATTGCCAATGCGGTTGCGGGCCAGTTCTATATGTTGCTCATTACAAATTTTTCTAATCAAACCCAGAATATCACCTTTAACCAGAATAACATTGGAAATCCTGGTGCAGCCACCACTAACTGTGGATTTGTATGCGTACTCACGGCTTCCGCTTCAGGAGTTATTTGTGCCGGGCAAACAGTAAGCGTGTCCGTTGGACCGGGAACCAGCACAGCAGTTAACACCTATACCTGGACCGGGCCGAACTCCTTTAGCTCTACAGCTTTTACCAATGTCTTCACAAACGTTCTAAACAATCAAACCTATACGGTGGCCGGCACAAGTAGTGCCATAGTAAACGGCGTTCCTTATAACGGCACCTGCCAGGCCGTTGTTACTGTAAGTGTTATCCAATACCCAACATT
>JAYSYG010000252.1:0-17129 GCA_043716685.1 Sphingobacteriaceae bacterium
ACCCAGGTTACCTGCTATCAGACCCTCGCCATTGGTTCCCGGATCGATCACAATACGGTTACACTGTGGTGCAATAACTACAGCGTTGACAATAATATCATAAGGCGTTGCAACTTCCGGAGGACTTGAATAAACGAGCTTTATATATTTGCCATTTTCAGAAACAGCACGATAGTTTGTAGAGGAAGTTCCGTAATTATTAACTGCAATATCTTTAATACCAGTTATTGCAGGAGAAGTAACAAGTGAGCAAGGGATATTAACATACACGCCAGTAGTACATTGTATTTTTTTGATGATAGGCGTTGTTAAATTTTCTACACCACCAAATACAAGGTCAGTGTAAGAAGTTGAGCTCACAATATAGGTATTGGATGCAATAGCTTCTATTTTAGAGGCGTTAGCACCAGGATGTAAATAAAGATTCGTAATTGCTGTTACACCGCTGTTCATATTTTTAATATCGAGAACTGTTCCTCTATTCGGACTTGAATTTTTATCAACTCCTGTTACAATAGCATTCATGCCCGCCCCCGGCTTCACAATCTCAACATTCAGAAGATCTATGTTGGCATTCATGTTTGGATATTGAAGCCAACTGGTAAAGTTACCGGCACTCGTTGTATAATAAACGGCGCCATTATTACCAACCACCACTCCATAAGCTGTATTGGCAGTGGATCCTTTAACATCGATGTGATTTAGATCATTAAGTGTACCAAGGTTGACCGTTGTCCAGGTTCCTGCCTGTAAGTTACCAAGTAAT
The DNA here is from genome assembly GCA_043716685.1 of Sphingobacteriaceae bacterium. Taxonomy (GTDB): domain Bacteria; phylum Bacteroidota; class Bacteroidia; order B-17B0; family Aurantibacillaceae; genus Aurantibacillus. The sequence goes on from JAYSYG010000252.1 coordinate 767, forward strand.
AAAAGTCCATTTTTACCAGTCACAAGAGCTACAACAGAATTAGGAATTATTTCTATATCGGTAAACTGCATGGAATTTCCACCACCAGGAATTCCGGGAACAATACTCCATACAGGGCTCGTAGTACTGTATTGGTAATTTGTAGATTTAAGCATTGTACCATTTGACAGAATAGCGTAAGCTTTACCGCCAAAAATATCATAATCTATATCCACAACATTTACGCCGCTAATTGCCGAAGCCGGATTCCAGCTTGCGCCACCATTAGTGGTCATATATAATACCGGATTGGTACCATCATTCCCGATAAAATAGCCGTTTGTATTATTAGCAAAGTCCATAGATTGCACCTGCAGGTTGGAAGGAAGAGAGAGAGTAGTATTGGAAAAAAGATCTGTATTGGCATGATCCGGCATTTGTTGCCTGATCAATTGATTGAGAGAGTTGTATTCATAACGTGTAGCAAGACGATGCTCTGTGAAAACTGTTTTGGTTTTATTCAGGCGGTCAGCTTCAATCATAACACTGTATGTTAAACCTGATGAAGGATCTACAGCTGCAAGATTAATTGGCTTAACCCCTTCTGGTGGTACAGTTTTAATGAGGTTGCCGGCCTGATCATAATAATACAAGGTGTAATGTCCCTCCGAACTTTGGTAATTCGCTTTTAGATTTTCCTTTGTCTCATAACATTTTTTCGTGTACCTGTCTTTAAAATCCTTCTTCAAATTATCAATGTATAGGTCATACTTTTGTTGTGCATTGGATGCAGCAATATTCATCAGTTGATCAAGACAGTCATTTTTTGGCGGATCCGCAACAGGATCAACCCACACATCACTGATATCTTCATTCTCACATTGTTCCATTTTAATAGTGATATCGTCAATTGCCGCATAGCGCCACATTTCTGTACTAACTGATGGAGTTGGCGGGCAAAAAGTTCCACTATAGTAAGGCCCTAAAATCGGGCGTATTCTCACAATAAATTGTGTTGAATTGGTGGTTGCATACCAAATTCCACTCAAATTCTCCCAGCCGAGCCAAAAAACGCTTGGATTAGACCATACCTGCACCGTCTTAGTGGAGATTACTGATTCCACAGCAGGATTATTACCATCTCTGGCAACCAGTTGAATAATATAGTTACTCTCTACGTTATGATTATAGAAAATGGAAAAATTATATTTTTTTCCAGGAACGGTTGGAATGGCACCAGGCGTTTGCCACGGATCAATATAATAATCGCTTACAGGAACCATACCTGGAGCGCAGCCAACCGGGTACCAAATATCACTTACCAGGTAGTTAATGGCATTAGGCCCGGGAGTATGATCAGCGGGAGTAACACCCGTAGGACTGTTCTGGATAGTCCAGTCTCCCCAATTTTGGAGCGGGGCAGGATTACTCCAAGTACCTGTACCCATATTAAAACCGGTATAGTTACACGAAACAGCAGGATTTAATTGCACGGGTATTAGTGTTACCGCTGTTGCATCGTAGCGTTCAGTACCGAAGTTAAAAAAGTTCGGGCCTGTAGTAGAGAAACCTGGATTATATCTTTCAAAATCTTCCGACCAGATTATATCACTTTGCGCGCAGGTATTGCAGCCTTCAAGTAATAGACACGGTGCATAACCATTCAATACATAAGAAGTTGTGCCATCTGTTACCTGCAGCGTGAAATATCCTGACGGTGGGTTTACCGGAGTAATATTTTGCACCGTCCAGTTTTGAACACTACCTAGAAAAGTTGCCGGTGGAATTGCATTGATCGTAGTGAATGTAATCACACAAGAATTATTATTATTTGGTATCGATCCACTCGATCCTGAAGAAAATCCTATGGATATTGTCTGAAGATTCATGCCCCCAATATTTGTTTTACTTGATGAAGCATTCAGAACTACATTCGTCGAATTTTGGCCAACCTGAGATTGAAGGGAATTGCCATAGGTGCTCATCGCATTCAAAGGAACAACGACGTTAGAGCCGTTGTTTGCAAAAACCTCGTTTAAAAAGGCCTCTAGTTCAATTTTAGCCTTATAATGTGAGTTATTAGCGCACTGCATTGGAACAAAAGGTGAACAGTTTTTTAAAGTATATGCCCTACAGGCACCTGTGCCCTGAACTGTGCAACTACCAGGCGAATAAACAATTGCAACCGTTAGATTAACGGAAGGAGCGGATACATAATGTGCTTTGATAGTAAAATCATAATTTGGGTTAGAAGTTTGGTTCGGAAGCATATTACTGAACGCAACTGGATTTCCCAAAGCTGAGCTGAAGTTAAAGCTTACCGACACATTTTGACCCGTGCCATCTTTTCCAAGCAAGGTAATGTTACTTCCCGACTTGGTTACAGAATGGGATGGTGTGGCTGAAACCAAAGCCGCGTTTGTAAACGGATATCTTACAAGTGGTGTAAAATAATAAGCGCAATTATTAGAACCCATTGCAGCAAGATTCTGGTAACTTCCGCCCAGGGTTGTAAAATCATTCACAACTGCACTGAGGAAATTTTGCAACTCCAGTGCTTGCTTTGTAGGCTTACAAACCTCGCCATTAATAACACTGGCAAGTGTTGCACAAGTACTTGCAAAACACGTTTGACCGGTAAACTGAAGCTGACTGTATACAGGAGGATTGGCATTACCCAGGTTATACAGGCCCTTTATAGAAAAAGTACTGTTTCCGGTTTTGTGAATATTTGTCATGAGCTTAAGATCACTCCACACGTAGGTACCTCCCATATTCAGAACCACAGAACAAATAGAAATGGTAGGGAATGCAAGGTCATAAAAATTAATTGTCAGAACACCTGAGGCAAAAGTAGTCTTCATTCCAAGCGGATACCAGGTAGCCGGAAGATAACCAGTGCCGGCGGCCGCAATAACTGCATCATACAGTTTTTGTGTGAACGCTGGTTGATAAACCAGTGGAATCATAGCAGCGGGAGCAAGATTTCCAGTTTTTGCTAATTGGGATAAAAAGAACTCGAGGTGTTTATTTACAGGACATTCTCCGGTTAAAGCATAAATGTTAGCATCAGCAAGTGTACTGAGTTTATTCATAATATCATCTGGATCTGTGGCTCCGCCAGCCAATCCATTAGAAAGGGTTTGCATATCAGGCACACGACGGATTTTATTGGCATAACGGCCCTTGTGGTAAAAAGATGAAGGACTTCCAAAATCATAATACCCAACACCCGTTGAAGGATGAAAAATTCCAGCTGGAGATCCAGTTACACTCAGCGGATAATTAGGCCATGAAGCCGGGCTGCTCAGTATTGAAATTGGAACGGAGGCAAAACTTGCCAAACTTGAAACCAGGTAGGGATTAAAGTTATACAAGGTGTAAGACGGAAATGGTGAAAAATTAGCGTCGCCAATAGCGCCGTTGTAATAATTGTTCATTGCCGCTGCTGGGTTGGAAGCAAATATATGCGACTTCTCCATAATGAATTTTTGCTTGGCGGCAAGATACATATCCCTGTATGCTTTCCACATGGCATCGAGTGCAAGTGTCGGCATCGTTAGTCCGCAATTAGTAATTGCGCCAAAAGCCCCGGCACAGGTTGAATAATACATATTTCCGGTAGAATACATTTCTGCAGCAACTTGCTTAATTGTTCGCACAGGAGTTGCACCCGGTAAATAATTTGAAAGAACTGCGATGAATGCAGTTTTATATGTTGCACCCGGGCCTGAACCATTAAAATAAGGATCACTATTAACAAGATCTTTTCCTGCCACTGCAACATCATTGGGGTTTAATGAATTCACGAAGTATCCATTGTATATGGATCCCCATTTAATTAATCCATTATTTATACCACCAAAACCATCCGCCTCAGCGAAAGTTTGCACCATTCTAAGGTCAGCATCAAATTGTTCACTGGTGTATAGGCCAGCTCCTAAACCAAATGCCGGATTACTTTCCCGGTCACAGTCTAAAAAGTAGTTAAATTCCGGGTGATTTTTTACGAGTGAATAAGCCCAGGAAGGATTTGCCGAATACGCAGATAAAAAATCTTTAAGATCAGCAAGATTTTCAGGATACGTCCACTGGCCGGCAGCATCAGTAAAAATTAGGCTGGTATTATTTACAACACCCGGAAAATAAGCGCCTGATGGATTTTTGATCAGGCGTATCTTTGAAATATAACCCTGGGCATCGAAATAATGGAACTGTCCATAGGCTGTATTAGGATCAGGGCAGTTAAATAGATGTGCCGAAACATTATAATACTCCGGATTTCTCCAGTGCGATTTTTTATTCTTCACATCGTATGGTGTAAATGGTGTACCATTTCCGGAGGTTGGACCACTGAAAATTGTTGAGATGCGGAGATAATTATCGTCGTTAAAAACAGAGAGTTCATAAAGACTACCATCGTAAACACCAGCCGCTGTAATATCATACTGTGCGTATTGACCTTTCGGACGCATATCCTGAAGCATCATTTCAAACTCTGCCTGGCAAAGCGCTACAGGCTTGCAAGGTTTCATACATTTGTCAATCGCAGTTTTCTTTTGAGAAGGCGACATATAAACGTAATTAGGATCGTAAGCAATATTCAATGGGTCTGCTTTACTAGCCGAATTGTGAAGTGCATAATAACTCTCAACTTTAGTCGAACAGGCCGCACAAGTCATCCCACAACCACTTATATCAATGTTGGCAATTTCATCGTTTTTAAAGTCGTTATATTTTTTTATACAACTACCTGTAGTTCCGTTAGCCAGATAATGTACGAGATACTGGTCCTGAACGTCTGCATTGATAGTAAGAACTTTTGTAAGAAAATATTCCTTTCCGGCCGTTAAATAAGAAGTAAAGGCGGGAGAAGATCCGGTAGTGGAAAAATAAACCGGACTGGAGCAGGTGGTATTTATAGGGTTCATAGCGCCAACTGTGCTGGTTATTGCAAGAACAGGCTGCCCACATTCGTCTTTCAAAGTTATGTCGAGGTTGTAAACACAATCATAACATACCAACGGCACGCATACGTCTGTAAAAGTTGGCACCGTAACTTCGTAAAAGAAATTATAATTTCCGCTGATATCCGGAATAATTTTCTTTTTGAATTTCAGCGCACCGTTAGCGGCAATGTTTACAGAAGTATAGTTACCGTCCTGAAAATTCATATACTGGGCAGCTTTAGCATATACAGAAAGAGAACCAATCTGATCAAGGTTTTGAGGCGCATTTCCCGAAAGGGCTGTCGCAACTACTTTATCCTCCGAATTAAGATAACTCACACTTATCTGGCCATTCGGATCGATCACCATATTCTTTTTATACTTTTCAAAATAACCCGCTTCGGAACCGAAAAGCATATCGAGATCTTCTTTTTCAGCGTCTCCATAAAGATATTTTGTTTCATGACCGGCCCCTATTCTGTGTTCAAAACCCACTCCACTTTGATAACGAACCCTACCAGTATTATCAGGTGTATAAACATTGTGCGTAAATGGGTAATCCATTGCATAAGGAATATATGCGTTTTGATTTTGAGTATTGGAATTATTAGGTGAATAATAAACAGCGGCGCCGTCCTGGTTTAATCCTGCTGTAGAACTGGAATACATACCAGAAGCCGGGGACGGGCAACTGCCACCACCAACTTCAAAATCTTTTCTGCCATACGGCACATTCAATGTGCCTACAAGTGGTTGATACGTGCTTTTATTGAAATTTTCAAAGTACTTTAGTTCAGAGGAGTAATTACTGGTAGGGCTGGGTAAAACATTTATCGCAGGTCTGCCCTGGCTGTCGTAAATTGTTTCAGCAATGAGTGAAACATTCTCGGTGCTGGTCCTGGTAACCGCTTGTCTCTTCCTGTTAGATCCATCAAAGTAATTTATGACTTCTTTTTTCTTGCCGTCTTCGGCAAAGGTAGAAGAAACCTGCCAGTTTTTATTTTCCTCATGCCCTGTTGTTATTTGAAAAAAATCATTAAACCCTCCTGGCAAAACCATACTCAAAGTGGTTTGCGGCTGGTTCAGAGTCCAGTTGCCGATAACCTCAAGATCTGTATTCGCAACCAGCCGTCCAATTGCTCTTACCCGATACACCAATAGTCCCTGATCATAATTTAAACCGATCCGGAAATTGTTACTCCGTGTGCGTATACGGGTTGCGTTGTTGTTAAAGGTAAAAGGGATTGAACCAACTCCATTTGTGGCTATACTCGCATTACCACCGGTAGCGTAATTGTAAGCGGCTGAGGATGCGTCAAAACTATTTACAAAAGTATATTCCAGTTCATATTCTTCACTACCAGCAATGCTGTTCCAATAAACTTCTAATTCATTCGTTGCAGTCCAGTTATAATGGTTGGCCGTTAAAAGTGTTGTGGGATTGAATGCATAGTAACGCTCCGTTTCGATTTCGGCTTCCATATATAAATTAGTAGGCATTAATGTGGGGGTTACCACATTATTGCTTTGATCTCTGAAATCAAGAATTTCAAGAATAACCGCGTGGGCGTTCTTAATAACAATATTACTTACATCAACTACAGCACCACTTGGCGCGTAATTAATTGCAAGTGTACTGATTTGTGAAAACAAAGTACCACCGGCGTTCAGATAAGAGATCCGGACACGCACTCCAACGTAAAAACCTGCAGATGCAAAGTAATTGAGTGTTGAGGCGTAGTGATCAAGTGCCAAAGTAATTTTTGCGTTCGAACTTTTTATAGCAGCAGTGCCACTCATATTTACACTAGGATACTTGCTGTCGCGAACTGCTAGCAATCCGCCTACCTGTATCTGAGCCGAATTAATACGGGCGCTCATTTTTTCAACGCCAGCATTCGCAACAGATCCCATAAATGCGAAAAGCAGTAATAATAGAAGTGATTTGTTTCTACGAATCACTCCTGTATTAGAAAATTTCCTTAACATCATATCCTTTAAAATTAAAAGTTGGACTTAATTTATTTTGGTTCTTTATGTAATAGTAATTTGAAGACAGCTCTTTTTGCGCCTCGTGACTGGTGTTATTAAAATCATAAAAAATGATGTCCAGCCTGGGCCTCTCTTTTCCTGTCACTTTATACTCTTCGTTTTTATTCAGAGGTTTTGAATAGTAGAGTGAAATGCGTTCAACATAATTTGTTTTTGCATTTATTGCGAGTTCATAATATGAAACCGGGGAATATCCATTAGCCTTTAAGTCTACACGATACACTACTACATTTTTCTTTGTACTGCTCAACTGTGTTACCTTGTCTATATTTTCGTTGTATTCTGTGAGTTGAGAAAGGAAATCGGGTTTTTCGGGCATTTTACCTGCCACTTTTTTTACACGGATAAATTTTGACTGGTTATCTATAATCACGATCTCATTATTTGTAACTAGGGTGGACCGATGGTCCAGCACATTTATATACTTATCCTTTTCCTTTAAGTATTTCCCGGAACTTTCACTTATAGTCCGGGAATCAGGAGAATGATTTTCCTTTAATACATACTTTATGGAATAAGAAATTTTACTCGTATTAATAAAATTTTTATAAACCTTTTCAAGGTCCTTTTCAAATGTTTGCCCGTTAAGTGTAAATGCAGCAAACAGGATCATTATATACAAACTTTTTTTCATATCTATCTTTTCTTTAGACTTTCTTTGTTTTCCTGGATCGTCATAATTCCTTTTTCCGTTTCTTTCTTAACCCTTATGAGTTTACCTTCCTCGTCATATTCATAAAACGTTGCATAGTTATTCTCATCAAGCGTTGCACTCAACTTCAGGGTAACAGGATCGTAAACATAAGTCTTCATCTGGCCATCCTTAGGGAACATTCGTATATCATCGTAATAAGCATCCGGTCCGCCAAGACTTACAATATTTATAAGTCTCAGGTTAACATGTGTTGCCCCTGGTGGTATTGTGAACGTTTCTTCTATCCTTTGCCAACCCTCAATAATCTTATTTTTTGACGCATTTGTTCCGAAGGTGTATATCATAGGATCACCCGTAAACGATATTTCTATTTTTGCATTGCTATAAGTACTTGGTATCGGAGAAATATCTTCACGCACCCAAAGATTGATCAGGTAATCTCCTGGATCGGGGGCGAAGCTGCCAATACAGTTGGTACAGGTAACCGGAGGTTGACAATTCTGAACTGTAAAAGTCATTGGATAAGGAGATGAACCTGTTGGAGTTGTATATAATTGCACCTGGTAAACTCCAGGCGAACTGTAATTGTGAATTACATTTGTTCCGGTTCCCACCGTTCCGTCACCAAAATCCCACGAATAAGATGTTGCCGAAAGCATACATAAATTAGCTGCCAGCGTTACCTGCCCTACACATGCCGTTTGTGGAGCTATGATCATCGAGCTTGTGACAGTTACACAAATGGTTTGTGTTGGTGTATTACAGTTTGATCCGCTTGCTCCTACTAAAATAGTATAGTTTCCAGCAGAAGTATATTGGCTACCTGCGGTTGAACCGGTAGTGGTATAACCATTTCCAAAATCCCAGTTAAAACTGGTGGCCGCCGTGCATGATGCCGCTGATAAATTAACCGCTGTATTGGGACAGGTATACGCAGTGAACAGATTGGGATTCCCTGTTTGCGTAAGATTCTGTAAGCCGGTGCCTGTTATATAACCACTCGTACAGCAAGGAGGACAGTTTGTGTACGCATTGTTAACCTGAATAATTTGATTCTGGTAACAGGAAACACCAACTCCCTGCAATGAAATAGTATAATTGTTTGGCGTTGTATATTGATGCATCGTATTCGCTGTATAAACCAGGCCGGAAGCATCTCCGAAATTCCAGGTATAAGTAGCCATAGAAGTACAATTAGATGCACTCAGATTAAAATTCGTGTTCGGACAGGTAGCAGCAACAAAAACTGTAGGGCTAGCGGTGGTGTTCAAATATTGAAAACCTGTACCCGTCATAAACAAGTTAGAGCAACACGGTGGACAATTTGTATATGAAACATTCGCGTTAATAAGCTGCGACTGCGCACAATTTGGTCCAACGGCTGTAACAGTAATTGCAAAATTACTTTGTGTTGCATACTGGTGCGACACACTGGCTCCTGTAGTTTGATAACTATCTCCAAAATTCCAGGCATAGGATAAAGCGCCCGGACAGTTTGCATTTAAATAAAACGGCAGCGTGTTACAGACATAACCCTGGAAAATTGTCTGGGTCGCCGTCGCAACAAGAGTATTAGATCCATTGACAGCCGTTATAAATCCATTTGGACAACAAGCCTGGCAGTTAGTATAGGAAACTGCAACCGCTATAATCTGACTTTGATAACAGTTTGCGACGGGGCCAGACACTTTTATAGAAATTGTATAAAGCCCTGGAGTAGCGTATAAATGCGAAGGCGGATTTGCAACAAGGAAATTACCCGTTCCATCACCAAAGTTCCAGGTATAACTTGTTGCCGAGGAACAACTGGTGGCAGTTAGAGTAAGAGGTCCCGACAAACAAATACCAGCCGTAAAAACTGTAGAGTTGTTTGTAGAACTCAGATTTTGTAATCCTCCCCCGCTAATTGTAATACTTGGTGAGCAACATGGATTACAAACACTGTAAGAAGCCGTCACTCCAATAATCTGGCTATTATAACAACCTGTGCTTGTATTATAAGCCGTAACAGTTATTGTATAATTACCCTGTAAAGCATAGGTATGTGCCGGTGGTGCTGGGCCCGTGGCCGTAAAACCATCTCCCCAGTTCCAACTATATGTACTCGTAGCTCCACAGTTAGCAGTAAGATTCAAAGGCGTGGATAAACAAACATTGCTTGTAAAAACAGTTGGATTGATTGTAGTGCCTAAATTCATTAGTCCTGTACCTCCCATTGTAATACTTGGTGAGCAACACGAAGCACAATTGGTAAGAGAAACGGCGACTTTGATCAATTGCGAGGAGAAGCATCCCGACACACCGGAAGAAGAAGCGTTTACGGTAATTGTATAATTGCCCGCTGTTGCGTAAGTATGTGGACCGGGGTTAGTTCCACTGCCTGCAGTACCTCCATCTCCCCAGTTCCAGGTATACGTTGCTGCGCCACTACAAAACGCTGAAGGAATTACAGGAGAAATAAGACAAACATTCGCCGTTGAAATCGTAGGTGTTCCTGTAACAGCATAACCTATTAAACCTGTTCCTCCAATTGACATATTTGGCGAACAACACGGATTACAAAAATTTCCACTCACTGTAACTGTAATTAGCTGTGCTTTATAACAGGTAGTGGATGTTGCCGTTATTAAAATATTAAATGTGCCTGCATTTGGGAAATAATGCGCCGGAGGACTTGAACCATTATATATTGCGCTCCCATCTCCGAAGTTCCAGGAAATATTTCCACCACAAGTGGCTGATAAATTTAGGGGTACATACAAACAAGCGTTGGCAATTGCCACGGTTTGGCTTGTAGCAGAAATACTCTGCAGTCCTGTACCGCTTACCGCAATACTTGGACTACAACACGGCGCGCAATTCGCAAGGGAATTGTTTATAGTAAGGGTTTGCGAATTATAACAAGTTGCGCCCTGTGCTTTAATAGTGATGGAATAAGATCCAGGCGTTGCATACGTATGGGCTGGTGGACTGGAAGCAATAAAGTTACCTGTGCCATCACCAAAATTCCAGGTATAGCTTGCAGCCGAACCGCACGCTGCGCTTAAATTTAAGGGAGTCAGCGTACATGTATTAGCCGAATATACTCCAGGACTGACTAAAGTTAATCCACTTAGCGCGGAGCCGCTAATAAAATTCCCGCTACAGCAAGGCGCACAATTGGTTAAGGAAGATATAACCGTAATTGAAAAAGTATTATAACAGGAATTTGCGTTGTTGCGCGCTGTAATTACCATTACATAAGTTCCTGCAGCGTATGTGTGCGCAAGCCCTGAAATAGAACTCACGATACTCGATCCGCTACCATCTCCCCAGGTTACAGTGTATTGCTGAGCACTTGTACATGCAGCGGATAAATTCACAGCGGTGAGTGGACATGCTTGTCCCGTCTGTGTCCCTGAATTGTAACTCGCGAAACCGGAAACTCCTGTTAATCCGCCACAACATCCCGGGCAGTTTGTAAAAGAAGAAGTGATCGTTACCGATTGCATTTGATAACAACCAGGCCCCTGCGCTATCAAGGTTAAAACATAAGTTCCGGGTGTAGTGTAGTTATGAGCCGGAGGATTGGTTCCGATATAATTTCCTGTACCATCACCAAAATTCCAGGTAAAGGAAGTTGCTGCCGGACAATTTTTACCTAAAACAAGAGCCACTCCCGGGCAGGCCGGGGCTGTGAATGGTGTACCACCAGCAAGACCTGGCAACCCGGTAATAATATTTCCTGCGCAGCAGGCCGGACAGCTAGCGTAACTGACAGTAACATTTATTGTTTTAAATGTAGAACAGCCCGGGCCGTTTGCAAGCACAGTGAGCGGGTAAGTTCCAGGGTTAGTATATATGTGGGAAGGAACAGCCCCATAGGCAACCACCTGCGAACTTCCATCTCCAAAATTAACTGTATACACGAGTGCCGAAGTACACGATGCAGTCATGGTAAAAGGAGTACCCGGACATACTGCTGCTGTTGAAACCCCGTTATAATTTGGTAAGCCTGCCAAGCCAATATTTGTGCAGCATGCCGCCCCACCCGTTGCTGTGCAGCTTGAAACAGTGATAACGATTGATTGTGTAGTAGAAGGACATAAAGACCCCGAATTAATGGTTGCCCTGAGAGTATATGTTCCTGCAGTATTATACTGGCACGTAAAAATATTTCCCGAGGGTGTTCCTCCCGCGCCTCCGGAGTTCCATCCGTATGACACTGCGTTTAAACAGGAAGATGTAAACGATAATGGCGTTCCTTTACATGTACTCGCCGTAAAAACATTTGGAGGTCCCGCAGAGGTTAAATTTACAAGGCCTGTGGCAGTGACAAATCCATTAGTGCAATTTAACGGAGCATAGATCGTTATTGGGTATTGAAATGCTTTACACGTTCCCAGAAGATCCAAAACTCCCATATAATTTCCCGGTGTAGTGAGATTGATATTCGTAAAATTTTGGTTTGTGGAATTAAAAGTGCCTGATTGTAATGTTGTACTCGGAAGACTTACCCATGCATAATTGACAACTAATGTTGGTGTTGGTAAGGGTACAGGATACGGGAACACCTGACCTACCGCACCATGATTTAGTGAGCCTGAACCACTAAGCCCGTTTGTCCAAAGATCGTAAGTGTCCACGATACTCATGGAGTAACCATTACATGTTGGTATAAAATTAAAATTCAGGCATGGAGGAGAATTGCAATGGTACGTTCCTGCAAATCCACTTCCGGTAACATACATGATCATATTCTCTTGATCCAGTTTAATATCGTGCACATAATGATCGGGGCAAACGTTTTGCTGCGCAAGTTTTAGATCAATATTCTTGGTAGGATCGGGCGTGAAAGCACCTATGCTCGCGGTATAATTATAAGAAAAACTAAAACAGAGAATAGAATCATTAGCTCCTATGTAAACATTATTACAATCGTCTACAGCTATGCCACCCTGCTGCATTAAATTAAGATGCGTGAATGATTTAGATGCTATCTGAGCTCCTGTAGTTTTATTATAAGCCGCCAGGTTCACACCATCATAATAATATAAATAGTGGTTGCTTGCTGCAAGACAATTGTAACCAATAGAACCCATAGGCTTAACAAAGTTGGCTTTATTGGAAAGGCCATTCATATTTGTGTAGTTGCTGTTCACAAGCCACACGGAAGAAGTTTTAGCTGCATTTATTTTGCCGATATAATTCTTAATTGAGCCCCCTCCTTCACCGAATATGACATACATTTCACCGTTAAGATCAATTGCGTGACTTGCGATTGAATGATTACCATAACCTCTAAAAAACGTCGTAGTATCGAGGTTACCCGTATTTTCATTTACACTTGAAAAAACAGGATTGGAAGAATTCGGACTGGAGGTAGTGCTACCTCCAAATGTATATATTTCATACGTTTTGCAATTGTAACCCATATCCCAAATCTCATCATAAGTCGACATCACATTACTTACAAAATTTGAGTAATTCCCATTGGGATCAAGTTTAACAACGGAAGTTCCGGATCCGGTTTCGGGCTGTCCAACATACACGTAATGTGACTTTCTCTGCACAGCAAAATTTCCAGCATACATATTTGGTTGACTCGAAAACCAAGGTGAAGGAATTGGAGGCGGCATAACCACTCCATTAAAAACCCACACTATGCTCCCGGCAGGGCCATACTTTGCTACCTTGCAGTCACCTGCGGTTCCACCACCGTAAACATATAAAAACCCCTGATCATCATAATCCACATCATACCCATGAATATTAGGCCCTTGCGGATCGGTGTTCGCTACCCATGGATCAATCACGATCGTATTTGCTACCAAGTTGTTTTGCGGCAATTCAAATCCTATCAGGTTATCATGCACAACAAAGTTAGATTCAACAGGTATGTTATTCAGATAAAAACTGTTAGGAGCATGTTCTATAATATCATTCTGGGTAGTCTTTACAACCACATTACCTTTTTCATCAAGAGAAATGGATCTGGCGGCTCCCGTATATGCAATCTCAATGTCGTTTACTCTTGCACCCGGGCGGAGAATAAAATTGTATTCTATACCGGCATCTTTATCCTTAGGAAAAGTGTATTCAACATCTATATTATCATATACGTTTCTGTAAGTTATCTTTTTATAGCCATATGAATTTAACTTAGCTTCGCCATAGGTGAAATAATAGTTTTGTCTTTCACTCTCTTCTACCATTATATTCTTATTAGTACCTTTCCAGTTCATATAGACATAGTCTGCTTCAGGTTTTCTTGTGATCGCATTTTTTTTACGTAACTTAAGACCACTTTTTTCCTTTTCTGTCAGCACAAATGGCTTAACCAATTCGTAGACCAGTCCCTTTTTTGTAAAAAAGATCCTCTCCTCATTATTCGTGAGGGCAAAAAGAATTTTGTCCTTTATGACCGGATGATTATCGAATTGACCTTTGTTCTCAACGAACACGCGCGTGCCAAAAATATCTTTACCACTTAAAGATATATTTCCTTTTGGATCATTGCCTGCTGTTACTCGCGTGAACGAAAACAACAAAATGATATAACATAGCTTAAATTTCATGCCTCGGGTTTAGGTTAATTACATAAATTTATTTGTTTCGATACAGTTACAGTTCCTGATGCCGGAACTACAATACTTCGTTTGCCGGTATGTGAGTATTTCTGAACCCTCAGGGCGCCTGCCGGAACAACATATGTTTTGTTCTCATGCTGGTTAAAGCCGAAATGATCATCCTCGCAAAACTTAAGGTCGTTGTATTCAAAACTCTCGTTAGCAGAATACTTGTAATAACTATTACTGCTTACAGCAACCGGCAATGTTTGTTTAAAGCCATACTGTGCAGCACTTCTGCGCTCCAGGGCATCTTTGTTCTCAAAATCAAATCCGTAAGAACTGTATTTGGTCGCTTCAGAAACCCAGGTCCAGTTATTTGGATTTGGAACCCAGTCATTCCCAGCATTTGGTGTCCAAAATGATGTAAAGTTTTGTAGAGTACCATCTATCCTGATGTTACTGTTTCCGTTTTGTTTTGTTTGTTTGCGTAACGTCAAATAGGTATAATCTTTTATTTTCCTTTGATTTCCCTTAATACCATACATGTATTGGTTTGGATAGGCTGTTGAAGCACTAACACCACCAGCAACGAAATCACAACCACAATAGCCCTGCCATGTACTTCCCAGTTCTATTGCCGTAGCATTGGTAATATTATATGACTGATTGAGCACAGGCCAGGAAGTAGGGTTATTATAAAGCGGGTTTATGAAAGTTGTAACTGCTCCTACCTTTTGATCCTGTAGGTTATGTCTTCCGGAACGTAAAACTTTTACCCTCCAATCTGTAAGTGCGAGTTGGTTAAGTGGAAGGCTCGATAACGTACCAAGGATTGTGGTGCTCTCTGTAAAGTAATATGAATTTCCAATTTTGTCAACATAACCCTTTTTAGTGGTACCATTTACATTGTCAATAATTGAAATTTCATCACCCGGATATAAGATTTTTAAATAATTCGGATCCGTAATTTCCCCGTTTGCATTTACAATAGTGCTGGCATCTGCAATCTCTATGTTAACATCCTTATATCCCCCGCCTAATCCTTCGTAAGCCCAGTGACCCGGATAAGATGTGCTATATAACGGATCCTTAAATTCTGTTGTAACAGCTGTTAACAAAACCTGCCCGGTTTCTGAATCCCATAAAAGATTATCTGTAACACTCAGATTACTGTTATGGTATGTTTCAACCCTGTCTATGATGCCGTACTTATAAATTACTTTATTGGTCACCGCTGTACGCATTTGAATTTCTTCACTGTGATAACTTGGTAAAATAGAACCAACAAGAGCAGGAAAAATACCTACAAGAAAGAAATGCAGGTTACCCTGTACGTTTATGATCTGAGTATTGGTATAATTCTCACGGAAATCCGCATAAAAATCATATTCAACTCCAAGACGTGAGTCCTTTATACTACCATCTTTGGCAACGGTTGGAACCACATTTACCAATTTATCCCCACTCTGTTTATACCTGTAATATGTTGAACTGGTAGCGTCAGTAAGTCCTTCTTCATAAATATGAACTGCTCTTGGCTTGCCATGCATGTCGTTTAATTCGATCGAATATCCCTGCGAGCCGGCAAAATGGTCATAGGTACTGAAAGAGAACAATGACCAGATCGGGTTCGATTTATTACGTTTTGGATCTAAACCAAATTCGTGAACGTATGTCGGGAAGTCTTTTGCGGTGAAATACTCATTAACTGTTTCTCCGCTGCCTGCCACGAGATTTTTTACTGCCACCCTGCTGTATATAATATTCGGTGAAGGGAAAAAAGATTCTCCCATTGGCTCTTCCACATACATATTATTATCGGGGGCAAGCAGAACTTCCTCCTTATGCATCTCCATAAAAACAGGCTGGCGGAAACAATTTTCATCTGCACCAAACGTTGGTTCGTAAGAAGCAACACCACTTGAAATTGTTCTGCCATTCTCAATTACAGTATAATCATACTGCTGTCCGTAAGCGAATCCCTGTGCAGCATTAATGGCATTGATGTTTGGATTGCCCGAATTAGAGGTTAACATTTTATCCCACTGATCTCTTATTTTTACAGAAGTTACCCTGTGTCCCCCGCCGAGCTTTTTACGATCGGGATTTGTGAGCCTCACCCACGATAAAGCCGGAACAAAATCCCTTCCGAAAGGCCCGAGGTTTGAAGTTTTAAG
>JAYSYG010000253.1:0-5685 GCA_043716685.1 Sphingobacteriaceae bacterium
AGTTGACCTGTAATGGCACCTGCCGGAGCAGCAACGGTAACAATAGGAGCCTGATTATTTGCAGCAACAGTAATAACACTATTGGAAATAGTAAAATCAAGATCATCATCGGTAGCCACAGCAGTAATTGTGTGAGAACCAACAGTGCTTGTCCACGTTTTAGTATAAACTGTACTTGCACCTGTTGTACCAGTAATAGCTGTTCCTAAATTAACACCGTCTACTTTAAATTGAACTGCAGTAACAGTTCCATCAGCATCAGCAGCAGTAGCTGAAAAAGTAACAACGTTTCCGGTGATCACATTTGAAGGACCTGCAAGGCTAACTGTTGGAGGAAGGTTTGGCGCTAATGTTAAACCTGCGAAAACAGTTTCACCTGATTGAGCATTGTTCGCAACATATGTTTCAGGAACCCCTGTAACTGTATTTTGTATTTGAATATTTAATTCAAAACCAAAAACACCGTCAGTAGTAAACTGACCAATTAATACCGCATTAGTTGTTGTTGTACCTACAACACCACCCAGTGCAGCAACTGAACCACCATTTACCAGGAATGAACCACCCGGAGTCTGGTCGAAAATATCAGCTGCAGTACCAATCCCAAGTGCTGTTGGCGCTACAGGCGTTCCTGAAGCTAAACCATCTTGTGCACCCACAACCACACTGTTAATTGCAACACCAAATACACCACCCGGGTTATTCGCTAAAACACCCTGTGAATTACCAATTGAGCCATCGGTATCTTCAGTTTTTAAAACACCTACTTTACCAGTACAAATTCCACCAGTAGTTAACCATGTATCGATCAACACCGTATTTTTCTTTGTGTTGGTTACGCTGGTACCTTGAGGCCCGATTGCTGAACCATTGTTTGGGTCGTTATAAAAGTTAGTTGTTGTTGTGATTTTCCAATCGTGATTCGCATTACCGAAAGCCAAATTGTATTTATAACCCGGAGCCATATCCACATAAACACGGTAAACTACTGAACCAGCAGTTAGTGTTGTAGAGGCACTATTGGAAAGAGCGTTAGCCGCGTCGGCGGAGTTTGTTTGGTAATACTTTTCTACAATGATATTCTGCAAACCCTGAGCGTGGGTCGCAAAATTACCAAGTAAGGCAAGTCCTAAGCCTAA
The DNA here is from genome assembly GCA_043716685.1 of Sphingobacteriaceae bacterium. Lineage (GTDB taxonomy): Bacteria > Bacteroidota > Bacteroidia > B-17B0 > Aurantibacillaceae > Aurantibacillus. Next base: position 1,140 of record JAYSYG010000253.1, read on the forward strand.
CATTATTTTTTTTGTTTGTGTTTTCATTTTTGTATAATTTTTTAATTCGTTTAATGTTTTTTTAGTTTTACTAACAGTTGTCTGAACAAAACTTTAATTTCAATATATGATGTCTATCATTGAAGAAACAAGATCTTAAAAAAATTAAGCTGAGTCTTTTTTTTGTTTTGAAGTTATAAGTAATGTTCAAACGACTATTAATAAATAAGTTTAATTAGTTACAGCTTGTACCAAAAGATGGCGCAAAAATTAAGAAGTCATTAACATCCGTAACACCATCCAGGTTAATATCAGTTGGGCATGGTAAAGTATTTCTAGTTGCACCTAACACAGCTGAATATGACCAGTCAGATAACCAGTTTTCGCCGGTTGAAGCAAATGCACCTCTGTACGAAGCTGGAACAAAAAATCCATCAACAGGAGCAACAGGGCAACCGCTAACTGATAAAGCAGGATTCGGAACTACGTCGTTTTTAGCAGTAAACACGTTTGTAGCAGGATTAACAGAAAAGTTATAATCAAAACCTGGAAGTGTGTTACCAACGATAACTGTATTCAGATCGGTTGTAAGAAACTGAGTTCCATCAGTAGCAACTGTATTTGAAGCAGAAGAACCAACGGTTATAGGGTTGGTGCACCCCACAAATGTATTGCATTTTACTTTTAAGCTTGCAGAACCGTTACCACCAGTATTGGCCCAGTTATGATACGCTTCAGAAGTACCAGACCTTGTGCCTAAAGATTTAACCATATTGAAACCATTTTTGAAGTTTGCGAATACAGAGTTGTAAATCTCACCTTCAGTTAATTCTTTAGCGTTGATACCGGCTATAGAACTGTTATCAGAAGTTAACGTTGTTTTAGGATTACCAACAATGGTTGAGTTGTAAATAACCGGATGAGACCTTGGAAGAAGATTTGATTTTTGATCATCAGCATCTGCTTCAAAACCATTGTCATTATCAATACTAAAAGTCAGATCACCTTTCATTCCAAAAAGGAATTGCATTTTACCACTATATCCATCATCCCAATCGAACATATCATCATTACCGAATAATCCGGTGATGTATTTTACATTTACAGTACCACCAAAAAATTCAATATTGTCATCTGCACAAGAAACTATCTCTACGTGCTCAATAGATGTACCTCTGCCCACTGAACCAAGTGTTAATCCATTAATTTCAGCGCCTACTGAAAGAATGGCTCCTGAGTGCCTGATAGACACATAACGCAGGATGCCTGAGTTATCGTTGTCATCAAACGATTGACTCACCCCTTCACCGGCTATTACAGCAGTTGATGTATTTACACCATAACGGTCCTGAGGAATGTTAGTTGCAAAACCTTCAATTACTCCTAATCCGTCAGCTACACATAATAAACCTGAACCACCTGGTACATAAGGACCATTTGGAGTCAATTTTAAGTTGTTAGTTGCTTTTCCTAAAATTACAAGACCTCCCCAAATACCTTTATTAGAGATAGGGTAGGTATTATTCATTGGATCTGCTGCTGCCGTAAATACAATTGGACAATCCTGAGAACCGACAGCAATAATTTTACCACCTCTTTCAATGATCAGTGAAGTTGCTAAAGAAGGAGTTACTACTGCACTTCCTTTAATAACAGTACCTGGTTGAATAACTAATACCTGCCCGGATGGAACGTAGATTTTTTGATCAAGTACGTATGTGAAATTACACGTCCAGTTTCCACCTTGCGTTAATTCACCACCTTGGGAGTTCGCAACCGATACAAATCCTGGTAAAGAAGATACGGTTACTGTAGTTCTTGCATTTACCGGTGGGCAGCCACAGGCAGCGCCAAGATTGTTTTGCCCATAACTTGGCATTGCGGAAGCAAGTGCGATTGCAGCACCTGCGACTAGTTTTGAAATGTTTTTTTGTGTTTTCATTGTTTTTGCTTTAAGGTTTTTAATTTCATTAGTGCACTTATTTATGCGCTTCAAATATACAGTGGACGATTACCTGAAAGCCGGCGGTTTACATTAACAAAAGTTTATATAAGTTTTGTTAAACAAAAAATTTAACTTCACTTATAGTTGAATTTTGAAAAATAGACTGGATATAAACTTTACAATTAATATTTTTATCCGGCTATTCGAGTATGAAGAATACAATCGGTATGTTTGATGAGGAAAAAAAGTGAGCCTTTTCAGGCGGTGAAGGGTATATTTGTCTGTAATAATTCTGGAACCAATTATTTTACTTTGAAGCGTTCATAAAAATCTAACGATTCCTGGTAACGATTCATATCCGTAAGAAAAAATGCAGGAGCAAGATGATAAAGAGTAATTTGAACAGTTAAAAAGTGATTTCGAATTAAAAAAGTAGCATGCTGGTAATGTTTCCAAAAAGGCCGGTAATATGCAGATGCTGGCTGGAAATTTAGGAAAAATTTAGTATGTTAAAAACGTGTATTGAAATTTATACAGAGAGTAAGTGCTTTGTAACCTGCTATGATCATAGCTTTGATCTGGTATTTAAAATTTACAAAACAGCCCGGCATTCAAGCCTAAGGAGTAAAAATATTTTTTTATGGGAGCATCTGCTATTTTGTTAATAGATCTCCTGTAGTTAGATTCTAGTTTAAAATACCATTTGTTAGTTAGTTGAGTATTGAATCCAAGACCAGCAAGAAAAGAAATATTAATTCTCGAAAGATCAATAGATTTAGAAAGTGATTCTTTATCGTTGTTTCTGCCGGTTTCTGTTGATGTACGGCTACTCAAATAAACATTGACCGAGGTTCCGGCACTTAAAAATAGTTTTATTTTTTTTGGCTTTGAGTAATAATATTTTCGGTGCCCAAAATAGTAATTGACTTTAACTGGAGTGTCCAGATAATAAAAATGATTTGTGTAATTATTTACAGGTTGAGTTGCGTATCTTTTTGTTCTTTCTCCTTTATCGGCAAACAGCAGTCCCGAACTAATGAAGAATTTTTTTTTAAGAGGAAAAATAATATTCAGACCTGTTGTATAACCGAATTTCGGTACTTCAAGCGTGTCGTAACTATTTTTGATCCAGCTTTTTGATACATCGGTTTTTAAAACGCGGTAGCTATAATCAGGAGAAAAAGTAAATCCAATATCAAACTTACTGTAATTCGAAGAATCCTTGGACTGAGGCCAGGCGTTGAAAGCGAAAAGGAAAAGATATATAAAAATAGTTAGTTTCATTTCTAAGATATTAGTGCCAACGGTTGTTTCTAATGAATATTTTTTTTAATCTTTTACACAGCGTATCGTTAAGCCGTAATTTTTGTTAACGTAGTACCTGAAAATGTTTTTGTGCATGGAAGATAAGTTCCTGTACCAGGCTGTGGATGTGCCCTTTGAAGTGGATGACCACCAGTAAGCAGTAGTTGTTACTTCCCCCTTGGATCCGTTAAATAACCTGCAACCTCCTGGCAATGCAGAAAACCCGCTTTCGTTGGTGCCAAATATACTCGATGTTACCGGCCAGCCGGTAGAGGATTCAGGAATTAATTTTTCGCTTTCATTGTTACCTCTCCAGCTTGTCTTATCAGTTTCGGTTTGGCTCATGCCTAATTCTTTTTCAAGTAGTTTCCACTCTTCATCATTTGGAATATGCCATCCAGCGGGAGCGATCTTCTTTGTATTATTTATAACAAACCAATTATAATGTAAGCCATACCTGCTGTCAATCTCACAGAATGCGCCTACATTTTTATTTGCCCACACACTGTCATTGTCAGTGGGTTTCACTTCCAAAACCAGCGTGCTATCGTTATACACTTTTACTTTTAAATTTTCCGTCATCCACCATTGATCTCCGATTTTAATCGTGTTATAAACATTGCCCTGTCTATCACTTACTGTTCCAGTTTCCCGGGTTGTTTCTGTGTTCTGTTTTTTCTTGCAGAAGCAAAGAGTAGTAACGAGTAACACAAGACACATACATCTTAAAAGGAAGCGTATTTTTTTTAGACAGATCATTGGCGCATTATTGGTTTTTTAAAAATTGTTTGCTTAAAAACTCATTACCCGCATTAACCCGTATGAGGTACAAACTGTTCTTTAGATTTGTAAGAGTAATTTCTAAATTTGATATTTTTTCAGTTACCCCTAAATTTTCACTTAAAACCACTGTGCCAAAGCAATTAATAATGGAATAGGAAATTTCCTGTTTTACGCCTGATGTTACATTTAAAAAAAGGCAGCTTTCTGCGGGGTTAGGATACACCTCAAAATCAAAAGAATTGCCTCTGATGGAGGGACAGACCACGCTTATGTCTCTCCCGGCACAAGAGCCCGGATAGCAACACAAGGATGGCAGAGAGAAATTGGCTGCAGGATCAAAGTTACACGCCATTGTATCCCTACATCCAAATACAATGCGATTCAGGCAGTACACACTGTTATTACCGCATTCCAGGTTAGGATCATACTCTAAAAAATTTGCATCCTGGCAGCCGCAGACTGCTTGCGGAAACGGATATTTTAAAAAACTGCTTTTCTTTTCACCAGGCAATAAAATACTATCGTTTGCAACAT
>JAYSYG010000254.1:0-1792 GCA_043716685.1 Sphingobacteriaceae bacterium
CAAGGAACATTTGTAGATAAAAATGGTAACCTGGTACTTATGTTTCAAAAAACAACCACTAAAAATAGCAATGGAATGACAACCGGAACTTATCTGGAAGATGTAGTACTTTTAACCATAACACCGGAAGGGAAAACTGTCAGCGGGTCCGTTTTCCCATTTTATTCATTTACCAGTGGCGATCATGCATCCTTTAACGCCAATAAAATTAAAACAGGCTTCCGTCCGGCCAATAACTTCGACGATAAAGGTCTGGCAAATGAGCAGTATTTCGGTATAGATTTTATTTCTACAGAAAATGCAAGCTATCTCTTGTTTAATAATTTGCCAAAAAATGTAGAGACCGAAGACACCAAAAGCATTAAGATGGTGAAAGCTATTGGTCCAACCACTGCCGTTAAGTACACTTACAAAGGAGATGCTATTAAGAGAGACTATCTTTTTAAAAAACCTAAAGATAAGAACAACGTTACCTTTTGCCTTTTCTCCTGCTCTTCTTATTTCGCTCCCAGAAAATCTTACGCTACCATTTATACAGATCCTGAAACGGAAAAATCTGCAATAGTCTGGATCAAGCTGGATTAGGAAACCGAGATTTATATGGTAACATAATTTTTAAGGAAGCCGAAATAATGAAACCAGAGCTTCATAAACCAGAGACACGTTTATTCAGAAACACATAAACAATAGGTGAACGGCGCTAATATTCAATATCTTTAATTCTTCGTATGAGTTCTACCGGTTATGTTATAAGTAAATCTTCCTTTATCAAATTTGAACAATGTGCTAAAGCCTTTTTCTTTTACAAGAATCATCCTTATTTAAGGGATAAATTCAGTATAGATAAACAACTTACATTTAAACGCGGACACGATGTTGGTTATTTTGCACAGCAACTTTTTCCAGGGGGTATTGACGTTTCAAATGAAGTAAAAGGCTCAGCTGCCTGCGCAGAACTCACGAAAACTTTAATTGAAAACAAAACCGGGGTTATTTACGAGGCCACTTTTATATTTAACGGCGTTTTAATCATGGTGGATATTCTTACACTCACAGGCGAAAAGTATACAGCGTATGAAGTGAAGAGTTCTATGAAAATTTCGGAAACGTATTTAAAGGATGCTTATTTACAATATTATGTGTTAAAAAATTCTCTTGAGAATTTTGAGGATCTTTTTTTAGTAACGCTAAATCCGGATTATGTGCGCGAGAAAGAAATTGACCCTAAAAAGCTTTTCCGGAAGCGCAGCGTTAAGATAAAGGCAGAAGAAAATTTCGCTTATTTTGAACACCAGATCAACTCGGCTTATGCTGTGCTGGAAAAAAATGTTATTCCGAATATAGCTATTGGCAAGCATTGCTTCCGGCCCTATCAATGTGACTATTTTGGCAGTTGCTGGAAAGACATAGTGCAGGAGGACAGTGTTTTTAACTTACCGTATATTGACAAAAATAAACTCTTCGAATGGCACAATGCCGGTATAAAAAAGATTAGCCAGGTAACAGATGATCTGATAGAAAAGCCGGCTGCAATCAAAATAAAAAATGCGTTTGTAAATAACCAACCCATTATATATAAGGAAAAGATCAGGGACTTTCTCCTTGGAATAAGAGGTCCTGTGGCGGCAATGGACATGGAAATATGGAGTCCGGCCATACCTCAAATGCAAGGTACAAAGCCATTCGAGCAGGTTCCTTTCCTGGTTTGTTTTTATAATGGGGAAGAAACCACGCATTTCTTTTCGGGGCATGCAGTAGATGAAAGAAGGCTTTTTGCTGAAAACCTTGTTAA
>JAYSYG010000255.1:0-1783 GCA_043716685.1 Sphingobacteriaceae bacterium
ACCCAATACTGATCAACACCGGTTTGTTTTCCTTTTTTGCAATTTCAAATGATTTTTCTGTGAACGGAAGCCAGTTTACCGGGTTGTAAGCATGTTGCAGTAAATACGGACTCGTTTCGTGTATTAAGCTGTTAGGGGTTTTATTTGTGGTTTCAGACATTTAAATTTTATAAGAGGTAATTATCCTATTCTAAGCCTGTAAAATTACGCATGGTTTTAATCAATTGCTTTTTTTAATAGTTAAATTTGGAGAAAATTAAACATCATTGAGCCACAGATTGCGAAGACTTGACGGATTTTGGTTGTGCCAAAAACGATATGAACACTTCCGTTTAATCCATGTAATCAGCGCGGCTAAAAACAGAGAATCTTTTATTATGAAATAGCCATGTTGCCAAAACGCAAACACTAATAAAGTTAACATGGCTATACCACACTTCGGCTAGCCGATAGCTATCGGCTCAGTGCGGTTATGACAATTAAAAACAATATTAACTAGATATGAAAAAAATATATTGGATCATTATTATTGGAGTACTCCTGGTTGCCACGGTAATTACCGTGCAGGTTTTAAAGGGAAATAAGCCAGCTGAAGTATACACCGAAAAGACTGCGATCCGCGATATTATAGAAATAGTGTCGGCAACAGGAAAAATTCAACCGGAAACAGAATTGAAGATCAGCAGCGACGTTAGCGGCGAGATCACAGAGATGATGGTGAAAGAAGGTGACCAGGTTAAAAAAGGAGATCTCCTTTGCCGCATAAAACCAGATCTTTATGTAAGCGCTTTCGATAGAGTAAATGCCTCGGTAAACACCACCAAAGCGAATTTAAAAAGTGCTCAGGCCCAACTTGAACAGGCAAAAGCGTCACTGGTAAATAGCGAAGCAGTTTATACCCGTAACAAAAAATTACTCGAGCAAAATGCAATTTCGCAGCAGGATTTTGATGCCCTCAAGGCTCAGTTTGAAGGTGCAAAAGCAAACGTTTCGGCGTTGGAAGCGGGCGTTAATGCCGGACAATTCAACATTCAGAGCAGCGAAGCTTCCTTAAAAGAGGCAAATACAAATCTGGAAAAAACCTATATCTATTCACCCGTAGATGCTACCATTTCAAAACTGAGCGTTGAAAAAGGAGAGCGCGTGGTAGGTGTAAGTGGCATGACGGGCACAGAAATTATGCGCCTGGCCAATCTTAATGAAATGGAAGTGAGCGTGGAGGTAAATGAGAACGATATTATTAAGGTGCATAAAAACGATACTGCCAGCATTGAAGTAGATGCTTACATGGATAAAAAATTTAAAGGCATCGTTACCGAAATAGCGAATTCTTCTAATGCTAATGGCATCTCTGTAGACCAGGTGACGAACTTCGTAGTGAAGATCAGGATGCTGCGTGAGTCTTACGGGTACCTTGTTAATGACAAAAATCAAATTCCTTTTCGTCCGGGAATGAGCGCCAGTGTAGACATTCAGACACGGAGAGTTAAAAAGGTTGTGAGCATTCCTATCCAGGCTGTTACCACACGTAATAAAGATTCTCTGTACCTGAATCCAACTGTAGAGGAAGACCAGCGAATTACTGTCGAAAATGACAATGAGGAAAAAGAAAAGAAAAAGACAGAAGAAAAAATTAAGGAATATGTATTTATTCTCGAAAACAAGGATGTAAAACAAATAGAGGTAAAAACCGGAATACAGGACAACGACTATATCGAGATCGTTTCAGGTCTTAAAAAAGGAGAGGTGGTTATTTGCGGTCCTTACAGCGCCGTATCAAAAA
>JAYSYG010000256.1:0-1781 GCA_043716685.1 Sphingobacteriaceae bacterium
AAAGCATGTTTATTAAAGTTTGTACAATTTTCATTTAAAGGCGCTGAAAATAAATATACCAGGGCATTGTTCAGACGTGCCCTGCCAAAAAAAACGTCACCGTTCTGCAAAGATAAGATGGCTTCAAAATCGCTGCGGCTGGCCCTTGTAAGAGCGTAGTGTTTATTTACAACAGGCAGATTCAAACGCTCTTCTGTTTTCTCGAATACCCCGTCATAAAATCGGGAGGCAATTACGATCTTGTCCGTTTTTAGTGTATTGCTGTCAAGTGCAAGCAGTGCAGGTAATTTTAGCAGGGCTAAGCCAGGGTTGTAAGCAGAATTATTTGTTTTTTGAGACGGAATAATAACAAGCGCACCGCCCTTATTTGTAAATTTAGTAAGCTCAGACACCAGGCCGCTACTCAGTTCAGTAAGTTGATTCACGATGATCACATCACTGGTTTTAAATGCGCTGTAGTCTATTGTTTGCTCAGAAAAAGAGCTAAATTTAAAAAGGCTGTCATTTTTAAATAAAGAAGAGAAAGAGTTTACGGTGTTTTGTTCTTTCCCATTAATAAGACTTACCGAAACATTTACTTTTGAATTAAAGGCAAAATATAATTCATCATCGAAAGTTACCGGGTAATCTTCAATTTTTATCGAACCATAATTTAAACCACTTTGCTTGCATTCGAACGTAAACAATATCTCCGTTTTCGAATTTGCTTCAAGAGAAAAGGACGCAATAGCAATTTGCTGTTTGTTTAAAAAGAGCTTTGCCGAGCTAACATCGATGGTGTTGTTACCATTATTTACGATTTTTGCATGGAGTTTCTGAATAAATCCTTTTTGCTGAAGTGGGGTCTCAAACCAGCAGGTATCTATAAATACATTGTTTACCTGATTCGCGGTAAGCGGTATAAGCGTTGTACGAATGGAGGTATCGGGTATAAGCTGCTCCAGGTTAAAAGTAGAACGCTGAGCGTCTGAAAAAATATAGATCTTTTTATTGGAAAGGTTAGAACCGTTGAGGAAGTCGGATTGCCTGCTGATCACATCGGCAAGACTGCGCACAGAAGAAGACACTTTTATATCTTCAAGTAAATGAAGCGCATCTTCTTTTGTATTAAAGCGCTGGTGCCTGCCTTCAAAATCATTCGTAATGATCTGGAATTTATCTGCATTCCCAAATACTTTCACAACTTCTTTTGCCTGGGTTTTAGCAAGTTCCAACAATGGACCCTGCTTGTTAATATTCTCCATGCTGAAAGAATTGTCGATATATACACTGATAGCATTTGCACCACTGTTTTTAACCGGGTTGTTTTTATCAGGAATAACAGGTTGACTAAAAGCCAGCACCAGACAAGCGATTGCCAGGCAACGGGCGATTAAAATGAGAAGCTCTTTTAAACGGGATTTAGACTTGCTTTCCTGCTGGAGTTCTTTCAGAAACCTGACATTGGTAAAATATACCTTTTTGTATTTCCTGAAATTGAATAGGTGAATGATAACAGGTACAGCGATTGCCGCCAAAGCCCACAAAAACAAGGGTGAAACAAACGTCATAGAGCATAAAAATACAAATTTGATCGTTGCGGGGCAAACTACCTTGGGATCTTTTAAGAAAGATATATACAGGCCACTTTTGTGTTCATATTTACTTTTTATCCCACCAAACGGGGATTCAAACAATTTTAAAATAATTAAAGACACAAACAGATTTTTTGTATATTTACTTTAGCTAATACTTCGCACCATGAACTCAGCCATAGCTTCCATTGGAAAAAATCTCATTTT
>JAYSYG010000257.1:0-1777 GCA_043716685.1 Sphingobacteriaceae bacterium
TGATTCAAAAAAGGATTTTGGTTTTTCAACTACATTAACTTTTGGTACGGGTATTTCCTTAAGTTCTTTTACATGAGCCTCCGGTAATAATTGAGGAATGGCCGAGACGAAATTAACGAGGTCATATTCCGGCGATTTTAATTGCATGTTTCCGCATTTCAGGGTATACTGGTTTTTTGTGTCCAGGTCACATACCAGGTAGCTTGCCAGTTGTTTACAATTAATACTTTCAATGTCCAGGGGAGGATTATCTTTATTTTGTATTTCAATGTAGAGTTCTTTTTCATTTAAAGAAGGTACATCAAAAAATAAAACATTATCTGAAGAGAGATCTAATTCAAAAAGGATGTCTCTGTAACTTATTATTTTGTGTTTTTGTTTTTCTGTTTTGTTTACATAAATAATAGCGTGGCGCATAAAAAGGCGGGGATTTTTTATTTTAAAGTCAATCCTGTCTACTTCCTGGTTATTATCAAATGTCATGCGGATGCACGTTATTTTTTTCTCAGGGTCTTCTTTAACGAGACTTTTAAACTGCACATCGTTCAGCTTACCCGCAATTACCGAGTTCTTAAAATAGCCGGCGGAATTTATTTTTAAGGGTTCGGCCTGCCAGTCATCCACGTTGAGTCGGTAATACATGTAATCATTTAACGGAAAATAAATACACTTGTAAGAATTCGTATAACTGCTGTTGTAAGCCAGGCTTAGTTCCTGCAAGGCACTTACACTATACCACTGCTTCATATCTTCGCTACCTTCAATAGAGCAATACTTAAAGGCATCTGAATTATTGAGGTTAAATGCAATGTTGCTTATCTTTTCCTTTGCTGCATTTTTAATAATGATCTCTGAATAATTTTTGAAATGGTTTTGCGATACAATCTCATACGAAATAAAATCTTGCTTTGACTTTAACAAGGGCTCACTCAACTGAACAAAAGGAACTTCGTGTTTAGCGCTATCAAAGATACGCATATCATGAAGGTCCTTACTCATGTGTTTTTTTAACTCAGGTCCCAGTGGAATTTTATATAATGTATTTTCTTTCACACCCTTTACCGCACCTTGCCAGGTAAAGGTTTGTGCCGTCAGAAAACAACTGAATCCGGTTATTGAAAAAAGATAAAAAAGATGTCTCAACATGTCCTTAAAATTTAGTCTGGTTTTTCTGTTCCTGTTTTTTTGGAATCGTCAATCAAAAGAGCCTTAATTTTTTGATACATAAAGGAAATAATGAGTAAGACTACTCCAAGTATAATGAAAGCAATGATCTTACCAGCTTCTGAGGCATCTTTGATATCGTAAGTAAAAAGCTTTATTAAAATGAGGGCTATGAGGATGAGTCCACTGATACGGAACGTTTTGTTATGTTTTTTCATTCCTATGGATAAAAATGCAAAAGCCAGAACGCCCCACAATATTGGGAAACCGATTTTTACTATATGAAGGGCAGTCGTTCTGAATTCAGACAGTTTATTGATCATGCTCGTAGTTGTTTCGTCTGCTGCATTGGCAAGAGTGAACTGTGCCACGTGTAAAATGAGTTCTACGCTGCAGATATATACAATGGCAGCGGATAATGCAGTGGTAACAAGATTAGGATTGTATTCTACGGTTACCTCTTTGTTGCGTAAAACCTTAGCAACCCTGAAAGCGATGAGTACCACGGCAGCTAAACAGATATAATGAAAGATAAAGCCGGTATAATTCATTTCCGTGCGAACGATATTTTCTTTAAAATTAAAAACAGGGAGCATGACGAATCCTAAAACAA
>JAYSYG010000258.1:0-1777 GCA_043716685.1 Sphingobacteriaceae bacterium
GAAGAAGCAAGTAATGTGGTAAGAGGGCTTAAGACGGCGGCCTGCGAGATCCTGGCAACCTATTCATCTTACACAAGCATAAACGAAACAAAAATAGACAAAGGCAGATTTATTAACGACTTAGACGTTAAGGAAAAAAGAAAGATCTGCGTGGTAGGTCCGCGCGTGGCTGAACTGCTTTTTAAGAAAGATGAAAAAATAATCGGAGAGTATATTCGTATAAACGGTGTTTATTTTAAAATTGTGGGACTTACCCTCGTTTCAGGAAGTGGTGGAGAAGCTCGCGAGCAGGCCCAGCGCATTTACCTGCCCTTCAGTACTTTTTCAAATGCGTTTAACTATGGTGACATTGTGGGTTGGTTTGCGATTAAGGTAAAGAAAAATATGCCCGCAGAAGAGGCAGAGAAAAAAGTCCTTGCCATATTAAAAGAACGTCACAAAATAGCACCTGAGGATTTGAAAGCGATTGGTCATTGGAATATGTCAGTAGAGTTTAATAAGCTCAGTGGTTTATTTATGGGAATTGAGATCCTTATCTGGATTGTAGGAGCAGGGACATTACTTGCGGGGGTGATCGGGATCAGTAACATTATGCTTATCGTGGTAAAAGAACGTACAAAAGAGATTGGGGTAAAGCGGGCTTTAGGAGCGGTTCCTTCGCAGATTATTGGGCAGATACTGGTAGAATCGATCTTCCTGACGGCTATTTCGGGTTATTTCGGCCTGGTGTTTGGCATAGGATTGCTGGAATTATTAAATTCGCTGATCGGTGAGTCGGGCGAAATGTTCGTGAACCCTACAGTAGATCTTTCCACAGCTTTAACAGCGCTTACTATTTTAATTATCAGCGGGGCTTTTGCGGGACTGATCCCTGCAAACAAAGCGGTCTCTATAAAACCCGTTGAAGCATTAAGATCAGAATAAATTTAATAATTACGGATTTATATTATGAACAATACCAAAAACAAAGGAATAAAACCAGTGCTGAAAAGAATCGCAATTATCAGCTTCATCGCCTTGCTTGCAGGTGTATTTGGATGGACATTTTATTTTCTTTATAAAAAATCTCAAAAACCACCTGAGGAATTTAAAACGGTGAGTCCGTTTGATACAACAATCGTGAAGAAAACAGTGGCCACAGGTTCTGTAACACCGAGAAGGGAAGTGAATATGAAATCACAGGTAAGTGGTATTATTGAAAAATTATACATTGTAGCAGGACAGGAAATAAAACAGGGAGATGTGATCGCGAAAATAAAGATTATTCCGAATATGCTTAACCTGGCAAATGCTGAGAACAGGGTTACTGCGGCACAGGTGAATTATGATAACTCCAAAATTGAATACGACCGCAACAAAATTTTATTTGACCAGAGTGTGATCTCAAAATCCGATTTTCAGGCGTATGACTTAAGAATAAAATCTAATCTCACAGAATTAGAAGCAGCTCAAAACCAATTGCAGATCATTAAAGAAGGTGTTTCCAAATCGGAAGGCGCAGTTTCAAATACCATGGTTAAATCTACAATTACAGGAATGGTTCTGGATGTGCCTGTAAAAGAAGGTGGGCAGGTGATAGAAAGCAATACCTTTAATGAAGGCACAACTATTTCTTCCGTTGCCAATATGGGAGAAATGATCTTTGAAGGAAAGCTGGATGAAAGCGAAGTAGGGAAGGTGCAGGCCGGAATGGACATTGTATTGACCATCGGCGCTATAGACAAGGAAAGTTTTAAAGCGAAATTAGAATACATTGCTCCAAAGGGAGTAACAGAGA
>JAYSYG010000259.1:0-5626 GCA_043716685.1 Sphingobacteriaceae bacterium
ACAACCCAAAATCGATAAGGGTTCTTCATTACGGTGATAGCCAGATCGAAGGCGACCGCATTACCGATTACCTCCGCTTAAAATTACAAGGGCAATTCGGTGGGAATGGGCCCGGGCTCATTTCTCTTATGCCCATCACGAATAGCCCGATAAACAGGGTAACAAATGGCCCCGGCTGGGACCGGTACACTGTTTTCACAATGAAAGATAAGCGTGTGTCACACAGTAATTATGGTATTCTTGCAGGGTTTAACAGGTTTAGTAAGTATAAAAAAATAAGCGACACGAGTTCTGTAATTTCTTCAAGCATTATGGTTACTACTACAAAATTCGGCGGATCGAACGCGATGTCGTATAAAAAGCTAAAACTTTTTTACGGCGGAGCTCAAAAAAGAATCTGGAGTGAATTTTATGACGGTCCCGCGCTTATTGCAGCTGACAGCCTTGAAGCGGGTGGTATTATGCGGATGGTGGAATATAATGTTGGAAACGGTTCATATGCACACACGCTGAAGTTCAGGGGCATGGATAGTCCTGATTTTTATGCGATCTCTCTGGAAAGCGACAATGGGATAATGGTTGATAATATCGCACTTCGCGGAAGTAGTGGCACGTTTTTTCACCAGATCAATAATGCTCAGCTAAAACAATTTTACGAATACCTGAATGTAAAGTTGATAATTCTCCAGTTTGGTGGTAATTCTCTTCCGGCAATTAACGATCCTGAAATGGCGGTTAACTATTCGAACTATGTAAAATACCAGATCTCATTAATCAAAAAAATGGCACCTGGTGCAAGCATACTTTTTATAGGCCCTTCGGATATGAGTATTAAGAAGGGGACTGAGTATGTGACGTATCCTTATCTTGAAACAATGCGTGATGCCCTTAGGAAAGTAGTTCTCGAGAGTGATTGCGCTTTTTTTGATATGTATGATTGTATGGGTGGTAAAAACAGCATGCCGGCCTGGGTAGATCAGAAATTGGCCGCTACGGATTATACCCATTTCAGTCCACAGGGTGCCAGGAAAATAGCGACTCTTTTTTACTCTGAGCTAATCAAGGAATATAATTTATATCTAAAAACAAAAAATTGAAAGCACTCTCAAAAATAAAAATGGCACTCCTAAAACAATTCTTCTGTATAACCTTCAGCTACCCTTTTATGTCCGGTTTATACGGTCAGGACAGTATCACCGATTATCCATTTATCAAATTTCAGTACAACCATTTAAATTTTTCAAAAGATAGTTCTTCCTTCTTAAAGTTTTTTAAAAAACTAGATAGGGTGAAAGAAGAAAAAAATGTTAGGGTAAACATTGTGCATGTGGGTGGATCACACGTTCAGGGTGGCATCTGGAGCAATGTGTTTCTTTCCAGTTTCCAGGCAGGAAATAATACAACTGGTGGAGGGTATTTTACTTTTCCATATAAAATCGCAAAAACAAACAGTCAACCTTATGCAACTTCTTTCTCTGATGGGAAATGGAAACGTTGCCGGGCCAATGGAAAAGAATTCTGCCTGCCACTGGGTATGAATGCACTTAGTATCACAACAAACGACAGTGCGAATTATTTTGGAGTGGCACTTACAAAAAAAGCCGTGTGTAAGTTTGTTAACGTTGTTAAAGTGTTTCATAACTTTAATCCGAGTTTCGAATTTAATGCGATCTTAAAAGACAGTTCTAAAATAGAAAGACAGGAGTTTACAAAATCCGGCTATTCACTTTTTAAATTCACAACACCTATCGATTCTGTCATTTTTCAATTACTAAGAAAAGATACCCTTACAAAAGATTTTGTTATTTACGGCCTCAGCATGGAGAATGACCTTACTTCCGGATTTTACCTGGCAGGACTCGGTGCCAACGGTGCAACAAGCAGCTCCTTTTTGCGGTGTGCAGAACTTCTTCCTCAGCTTGAAACGCTTGAAGGCGATCTCTTTATAGTGTCACTGGGTGTAAACGATACGCAATCCAAGGGTTTTGAAAAGGAAGATTATATCGAGAATTACGATACGCTTATTACCTATATAAAAAGATCTAATCCAAATGCTGCAATTATATTAACCACGACAACTGATAATTTTATCCGGTTTAAAACGTCCAACAAACGTACTATTACTGCACGCGATGCAATGTTTGAGCTTATGGAAAGGCATAATATTGCAGTTTGGGATCTTTTTTCATTAATGGGTGGTTACAGGTCCATGATAAAGTGGCAAAAGGCTGGCCTGGCTTCTAAGGACAAAGTGCATTTTACAAATAAGGGTTACACGATCGTGGGGAATTTAATGTACGAAGCGGTCAACAAATCATATCTCAACTATCAAAAAAAATAGACCATCGGTATAATAAATTACATAATTAATTATTCGCAGGACAAGCCATTGTTGTTTACACACTTGTTTTTCTGGGCATTCTTTTTCCTGGTGCTGTTCTTTTATGCATTTGTTTATAAGGTCAATAAGTGGCGTACTTTGTATTTGCTTGCTGTCAGCCTGTTTTTTTATTTTAAGACCAGCGGTGTATTTGTTCTTTTGCTTCTCTTCACCATTTGCAGCGATTATTTCTGGGGAAAGAAAATTCATAGCTCGAAATCGGCTACCACAAAAAAAATATTCCTGGCGATGAGTGTTATTCTTAATCTTACACTCCTTTGTTATTTTAAATATGCGTATTTTTTTACTGAAAGTTTTAACCAGGTAACTGGCGATCACGTTCCTTTTTTTAATCACTTTGCGAAGTTTTCAAATACCTTTTTTTCGACACATTTTAGCGTAGATAAATTGTTGTTGCCTGTTGGTGTTTCTTTTTTTACCTTCCAGTCCCTCTCATACACAATCGATCTCTATCGCGGAAAAGTGGAACCGGTAAAAACAATATTCGACTATGGTTTTTTTGTTTGTTTTTTCCCGCACCTGGTTGCCGGCCCTATAGTAAAGGCGCATGATTTTATTTACCAGATCTATCAACCTTACAAATTGGAAAAATCTGAATTTGGACTTGCTTTTTTTTGGATCATGAATGGATTTTGTAAAAAAATTGTGGCGGATTATATTGCTGTAAATTATGTGGACAGGATCTTCGATAACCCGAATTTTTATACGGGATTAGAAACGATTATAGGTATTTTTGCTTACTCCCTGCAGATCTATATGGATTTTAGCGGGTATACGGACATGGCTATAGGACTGGCTTTAATTCTTGGATTTCGCTTAAAATTGAATTTTAACTCTCCGTATAAGGCCACCAGCACCAGTGAGTTTTGGAAGCGTTGGCATATTTCACTCTCCACCTGGCTGCAGGAGTATTTGTATATACCCCTGGGAGGAAACAGGAAAGGAACGATCGGTTCTTACATCGCCATCTCTATTATTGTTTTGTTTTTGGTTTTGTTAAGCGGTAAACTCTGGCTCATTCTCGTTTTCCTTTTTCTTGCTGTTCTTTTGTTACTTCTGTCTTATTTTTCTCCAACAATAAAACAAAGTATAAATACGAATATAAATTTAATGGTTACTATGCTTTTGGGAGGCCTTTGGCATGGGAGCAGTTGGTTGTTTATCATCTGGGGTGGACTAAATGGCATTGGGTTAATCGTACATAAATTCTGGAAAAAGATTTCACCATTTAAGGATACGAAGAATGTTGGAGTCAAAATAGCCTTGATGCTCGTAACGCTTTCATTTATTAGTTTTACGAGGATATTTTTCAGAAGCCCAACTCTCACAACTGTTAACGCTATCTTCGACAGAATAACAAATCACATGGGTTCTGATCTTTTTATAAAGATTGTATCGGGTTATAAATTTGTTTTTGCATTGATCCTGCTTGGCTATTTTATTCACTGGATTCCTGAAAAAATAAAAGCGGCATACCGTAACTGGTTTGCTTCCCGTTCGTTTGTTGTTATGGGACTCCTGGCAATTGTTGTAATTGTCTTAATGTATCAACTTATGAGTGGCGAAATGCAGCCCTTTATTTATTTTCAATTCTGATCAAATCTGCTCAATTTTTAGTCGCAGACCAATCACACGTGTTTGCAGAATGTATCTACGTAATCTTGGAAGATTATAAGCCCTTAAAAAAACGTCGCAAGGTTTCCCAGCGGCGTTTCTATAGAGTGATTTAATAATTCTTAGAACTGTTTCTTCTTCTTAAAGATTGAAAATAACGCTTCAATTCCGTCAAGGATGCGTTTAAATACATCAAAATACAGAGTAACGATCAATAGGAGACTCATTAACCAGATCACACACATATTAAACCCAAAAGTAGAGTAGTAAGTACCGAATAAATTTTTACGCGGCGCGAAAAAGTGTGCCCGGCCTATTTTAGAATCTATAGGGTCCTGGAAAATCGGATCAGTACGCTGTATGAGGCGACCATCCTTTTCGAGGCATTTTTCACCGCTGATATCGTTTTCGTTTTTTACAAGCTGTATCAGATTCTGGTTTTCCGATTGGTCCTTTAAGCCAACCAAACCCTCATTCCCCAGTTTTTTAATAAGATCAAGAGTCAGGTCATTATGTTTTTTACGCGCAGAGTTTTCAACGCTGATATAATGATTTTTTAAAGTAGTGCTTAAATAATTCCTTATTTCACTTCCGGTATTCTCATTGTATTTTTCAGTAGTAATGTCAGCAAGTGGAGGGCATTTCTTTTTACTATACTTCTCTTCTTTCTTTAATTCATTATACAAAAGTTCAATATCGTATTTGAGTTCTGCAGGTTTTTTGCCTGCTTTAAGTTCGTTCTCAATTTTTACTACCTTGTTGCTGATCTTCTGCATCCAGAAATCTTTTTTGTACGAGGCAATGCTTATGCGTTTATCCTCTTTGTAAAAAGTCCTTTCATAAGTATTTTCTTTAAACTGGTTTACCGCCAGAGCCTCAAATGCCCAACGGCTTGCCATCATCTCACCCACAACAGGAACGCTTCCTTGAGCGGCCAATGTAGGGTTTAATTTATCGAACTTAACTACAACCCCAGCAAGCAATAGTTGAGGAATAATAAGAAACGGTATAAGAATGTAAATAGTAACCGCACTGTTAAATGCTGATGAGATATTCAGTCCAAGAATATTAGCGAAACAGGATGCGGAAAATAACACAAACCAGTAATCGGCATACATATTCTGAATGCCAAGGATGGAATTACCTACAAGTACAAATGTCAATGTCTGAACGGCAGAAAGTACGAACATAATAATGATCTTGCTCCATAAATAACTTCCCTTGCTTAGATTCAGGAAAGACTCACGTTTCCTGATTTTCCTGTCGCGGATAATTTCCTCGGCACTCACTGTAAGCCCTATAAACAAAGCTACTACAACCGACATAAACATGTATGCCGGAACGTTCTCATTGTCTTTAAAGATGTATCCTTTACTATTTTCCTCGTCCGTATTAAAGTAACGAACAAGATAAGCAAGTATTAAAGCGAGTAGGGGAGCTTCTAAAAAATTAATCAGTAAGTATTGGGTATTTGTTAATTTGCTCTTCACATCACGGGTTAAAAATACCTGGAACTGCTTCAAGACATTAGGGATCTTAAAAATACTTTCTGGTATCTCCGTATGTTTCCTGTCCGAATGGATCTCGGTTTCTATCAGTTCCTTGTAATGA
>JAYSYG010000260.1:0-5612 GCA_043716685.1 Sphingobacteriaceae bacterium
CTGGGCGAACCAAAGTAGCAGTAATTATACCTTTACACCCAATAACGATCCCGAAACATGGATTACTCAGGTTTGGAATGGCAGTACATGGGTTAACAATTCAAAACAATTTATTACCTACAATTCCAGTAACATAAGATTAAATAAAAGCTATCAAATCTGGAGCACCTCTAACAGTAATTGGAGCAATCAATCAATTGAAACCTATACATTTAATGCGCACAACTACATAAACGATGTTCAAAGCAACAATTGGAGTCAGGCAAGTAATGCCTACATCAACAGCAGCTATCAGCATTATTACTTGAGCTGTGCAGATCCTGCCGGTATTGACGAAAAATCGGCAACTATATCCAGGCTGCACATTTATCCCAACCCCGCTTCGGAGGTCATCCATATCACCCTGCCTGCAGGCTCACAAAGGATGCAGGTGTGTGACGCAACAGGCCGCGTAGTGATCACAGAGGGCGCATCGGACGAAGTAGATATTTCGCATTTTGGAGCGGGTTTTTATTTCATAGTGATATACAATAAGGAAGGAATTCCTTTAGGAAGTGCCCGATTCATAAACCAGGACTGATATCTTCCGCTCCTACGGATTTAACCCTTCGGAATAGGATGAAACCAGTAGAATTAAAAATCCCCTCCGATTAATTTCGGAAAGGATTTTTCTTATTTGTGCGCTTCAAATCATCGTGACAGGACCCTATATAATGCCTTTTTAAAGTATTGCTATAAATTATATAACAGTAATTCATGGGTATGAAAAACCCCGATCATTTAGATCAGGGTTTTGTGGTCCCACTTGGAATCGAACCAAGCACCTACTGATTATGAGTCAGTTGCTCTAACCGAATGAGCTATAGGACCAAATATATTTGTAATAAAGGGATTGCAAAAATAGATAATTACCCCATATTTGCAAAATAAATGAGGGAAATAAAAAATATCATTTTCGACCTTGGCGGTGTAATCATTAACCTTGACACCCGGCTGACTATCCACGAATTCAATAAGATCAGTGCCATTCCCTTTGAGCAGGTATACACACAGGCCAACCAGACGGAACTGTTTAACCAGTTTGACAAGGGACAGATTTCTGATTTTGAGTTTTTTTCTCAATTGAGGAAACAAATTCGTTATGAAGGAGAGGAGGCAGATCTGCTTTATGCCTGGAATGCGATGCTGCTGGATGTGCCGGAAGAAAGGCTGGATATTCTTGTTAAAATGAAGCAAAACTATAACACATTTCTTTTAAGCAATACATGCGAACCTCATATAGCAGCCTTTGAGAGCGCCCTGTATATTGATCATGGTGTAAAAAATTTCAATGATTACTTTGATAAGGTTTATTATTCCTGTAGGATGGGAATGCGCAAGCCCGATAAAGAAATTTTTGAGTTGGTTCTTAAAGAAAATGAACTCATTGCCGGAGAAACGGTTTTTATTGATGATTCGATCCAGCATGTGAAAGCCGCAGGCGAATGCGGTATTAACGCCTATCTTCTTCCCAAGACAATGGAAGTAGGCGATCTCCTGCAAGAGCTTAAGTTGTTATAAACTGCAGCACTGTTTCAAAAAACTCTTTTGGCTTTTCGGCATGTACCCAATGCCCCGCTCCATTTAAAATGACAAAGGTAGAATGAGGGAAGCGTTTTTTAAAATCCTCCCGGTCTGTATCGCTTATATAGTGAGATGTTTCTCCCTTAATGATAAGTGTTTTTACGTCGCTCACAAATGCCGGAACGCCCACACACACATTTTCATAAGAAGCATCAATGACCTTCAGGTTAAAACGCCAGCCCATTAAATTTAAGTTGTTGTCTTTCCAATAAATATTTTTTAGAAGAAATTGTTTTGTGCCAGAGTCTTTAATATATACATCCAATATAGCCTCCGCTTCTTTCCGGGTTTTTATTTTAGTAAAATCAACTGCGTTCAGTGCTTTTAATACATCCTGGTGATGCGGAGGGTAAGCACTGGCAGAAATATCAGCGATAATAATTTTTGACGCAATTCCGGGGTATGCTAATTCAAAGTACATAACTGTTTTACCCCCCATGCTATGCCCCAGCAGAATGGGATCTTTCAATTGATGGTAGTCAATAAATTCTTTCAGGTCTTCTGCCATCACCTTGAAATTCCACACGTCGCTGTGCGGCGAGAGACCATGGTTACGTTGATCCAATGTAAAAACATGAAACCCTTTCTCTGCAAAATTTTTTGCGTGTGTATTCCAGTTATCACTCTGGCCAAAAAGTCCGTGTAATATTAGTAAAGGCTGTCCTTCTCCGAATTCCCTGAATGCTAATTTCATTTTGTTTTTTAATAGTGATTAAGGTTGCCGAAATCACCGTAATTAAATTTATAATTCTATGGTTGACTACTTCAATTGTCTTAAATATAGCTGCACAGTGTTTTCCAATCCGTAATACAACGCATCGCTTATTAGTGCATGACCGATAGATACTTCAAGTAGGCCGGAAATATTTTTTTTAAAATAACTTAGATTTTCAAGACTGAGATCATGGCCTGCATTCACCCCAAGGCCCAGTTCTGATGCGCGTTTAGCAGCCTCTGAAAAAGGTAGAATTATCTTTTCTTTTTCTTTGGCAAACAGGCGCGCATATTCTTCGGTGTATAATTCAATTCTGTCGGCTCCCGTTTCTTTTGCGCCTTCCACCATCTTTATATTTGCATCTACAAAAACCGAGGTGCGGATTCCTTTCGCCTGGAATACTGCAATAATTTCTTTTAAGTAATCTTTGTTGGCAATAGTGTCCCAGCCATGATCACTGGTTATTTGTCCTAGTATATCAGGCACCAGGGTTACCTGTGCAGGGAGAATTTCCAGGACAAGATCTACAAATTTTTTTTCCCTGGGATTTCCTTCAATATTAAATTCTGTTTTGAGAAGCGGTTTCAGATCATACACATCTTTGTAGGTAATATGCCTTTCATCCGGCCGCGGATGCACTGTAATGCCTTGCGCACCAAAGCGTTCAATATCCAGCGCTGCTTTTACAACATCGGGAACATTTCCTCCCCGTGCGTTTCGCAGAGTAGCTATTTTATTAATGTTTACGCTTAATTTAGTCATATTTTTAAACAAAAATTATGTTTTGTTTTTTCAGGGCAAAGCTAATTAATTTACTACTTTTGGGAAAATAAATGTTAGCAGGCGATTTAATAACAGACGAGATTCCACCGTTAAAGATAACAGATACTGTTGAAGTAGCGCTGGATTGGATGGAACAATTTAAAGTTTCTCACCTCGCTGTCGTAAATAACAGGGAGTTAATAGGGGTAGTTTCTGAAACCGATCTTTTAGATTATGAACACCCGGATGAACAGATCAATGTAAGTAAATTGCATTTGTCGCGCCCCGCCATCCATCATTACCAGCATGCCTACGACGTGGTAAGGTTAATGAGTAGCCTTAATCTTACGCTTATTCCCGTAATTGATGAAAAGGAACTATACAAAGGCTGTATCACACTTAAAGGAATGGTGCAGAATTTAAGCACCATGATGTCTGTACAAAATCCCGGCGGCGTTATTGTTCTTGAATTAAATCAAAATGATTATTCAGTAACCCAAATAGGCAGTATCATTGAAAGCAATGACACCAAGATCCTCAGCTTACACGTGTCTTCTGAACCCGAAAGTACAAAGTTGGAAGTGACCATCAAGGTAAACCGCGAAGACCTCTCAGGAATACTGCAGACATTTAACAGGTATAATTATGCAGTGAAAGCCTCTTTCCAAAACGGCGATTTTAATAAAGGTATGGATGACAGGTTGAATGAATTCCTGCATTTTCTCAATATTTGAGAAGGAACCCAGCGTTTTCTCCAGATTAATTTTTTTGGTTTGATTTTTGTATTAAAGAATTTAATTCTTAACTTGATTCTTTTTTAATACAAGAACTATGACAAGATCCGTTTCTTTTTTCTTTGCTTTTTTTTGCGTTTTTATTCTTAGTGCCGGTAATTCTGGAAAGAATGTAAAATTTTCCCTTTCTTATTCAGTACCAAAAGTTCCGGCTTCCTTTCAAAACGTACCCAATGGTAGTAGTAAAAGTGTTTTGGGATTTGAGAAAAATAAAGGTCAATGGCCCTTACAAGTTGAGTTTAAAGCCGATTTAGGCTCAGGCAGGCGAATTTATTTTGAAAAAGACAGGTTTACATACGTCCTGTTCAACCCGGCTGACTTATACCATGAGCACGAAAAGGAACACAATAAAAATACCACCGCTAAGGAAGATAAATTAAAAGCGCACGCATTTGAGATGGTTTTTGTAAATGCAAACACGGCGGTACTAGAGGGTACCAGACTGTACGACTTTCATTACAACTATTTTATAGGCAATGATCCCTCAAAATGGGCTTCGGATGTGCCTGTATATAAAAATCTCACTTACAAAAATCTTTATCCCGGAATTGACCTGGTAGCTTATGAAAATGAAAAAAATTTCAAATACGATTATGTTGTGAAACCGGGAATGGATGTAAACCAGATCCAGCTTCAATTTAACGGAACAGACAACCTGGAGATTAAAAATAAAAACCTGTGGATAACCACTTCTGTTGGAGAGTTGGTAGAAAGTATTCCTTATGCTTACCAGGTAATTGATGGAAGGGAAATAAAAGTTGCCTGCGAGTATAAATTAGCAGAAGATGGTAAAACGGTTTCGTTTTCTTTTCCCGACGGATTTGATCCAGGATTTGAATTAATCATCGATCCTCTTTTAATCGCGTCTACATACTCTGGTTCCAGTCAGAATACCTATGGACATTGCGCTACCTACGATGCAGCAGGAAATATTTATACAGGCGGAAGATGTTTTGGGATTGGTTACCCCGCCACTACAGGCGCCCTGCAGATCGCTTATAGTGGAGTAGTTGATATTGTTGTAAGTAAATTAAACCCTTCGGGCAGCTCACTTCTTTACGCCACCTATCTTGGTGGAAGTCAGGGAGACTACCCTCACAGTATGTTTGTGAATTCTGCTAATGAGCTTTATGTTTACGGAAGCACTTCAAGTAGCAATTTTCCCACTACAACCGGCTGTTACGATAATTCTTATAACGGTTTAACCGACATGATCGTAAGCAAGTTTAATACAACAGGAACGGTTCTATTAGGTTCTACTTACATTGGAGGCAGCTCCGACGATGGTGTGAATAACCTGGCTTCGTATAATTATGGTGATATTTACAGGGGAGAGATAATTGTAAGTAGCGCCGGTGATGTGTATATTGCTTCAACTACCGTATCATCCGACTTTCCCGTTACGGCAGGAGCATATGATGTTTCTCACAATGGGTCTCAGGATGCGGTCGTTCTTAAAATGAACAGCTCCCTCACAACACTTAACTGGGCAACTTTTTTGGGAGGTTCAGGCTTGGAAACCGGGTGTAGTGTCCGGGTTAACTCCAGCGGAGAAGTATATGTAGTGGGATTAACGGGAGGTGGTTTTCCAATTGTTACGGGAGCGCTTACCCCCACATTCCAGGGAGGCACGTATGACGGCTTTGTTGCACGCCTTAATCCCTCAGGAACGACACTCATTAGCTCTACCTATCTCGGTACAGGTGCAAAGGATATTG
>JAYSYG010000027.1:0-7828 GCA_043716685.1 Sphingobacteriaceae bacterium
CCTGATGCCATCATCATTATTGTAAGTAACCCAATGGATACTATGACCTACCTGGCTTTAAAAGAAAGCAAATTACCGAAGAACAGGATTATCGGTATGGGTGGTATTCTTGACAGTGCGCGTTTTAAATGTTATTTATCTCAAGCCTTAAATGCACCGGCAAGCGATATCAGCGGTGTGGTTATTGGCGGACATGGTGATACAACTATGATTCCTTTAACACGTTTGGCTTCGTATACAGGAGTTCCTGTTTCGCAATTCTTAGATGCAGACACACTTAAAAAAGTGGCAGCAGATACAATGGTTGGAGGAGCTACTTTAACCGGGATGCTTGGTACCAGTGCCTGGTATGCTCCGGGAGCTGCAGTAGCGGCTTTGGTAAACAGCATCATTAACGATCAGAAAAAAATATTCCCATGCTGTGTAGCTTTAGATGGAGAATACGGACAGAAGGATATTTGTCTTGGTGTACCCGTTATTATTGGAAAAGATGGTTGGGAAAAAATAGTGGATTACAAATTGACGGCTGATGAACAAGCTGCATTTAACAAGAGTGCTGACGCTGTAAGAAGCATGAACAGTGTATTGGCTGAAATGAAAGCTTAATTAATGGATCAAATTATATAAAAACCCGCTTTGCAAAAACAAAGCGGGTTTTTTATTTTTATGATTTTTGATTTGGATATTTTCTTCTAAAACAAGTAGCCTAGCTTTACAAAAAAGTTGAAGCGGTTAATTCCTCTCACCCGCATGTGCGAAGTTTTTGGGATATAATCTGCAGCGTTAAGATTGAGGCCTTCAAAAACATCAATAAAGGTAAGCGTTGTTGCAATCAGGTTAAAGTTATAACCATAATCCAACACAATTCTATTTAGAAAAATCCTGTTTTTTCCATTACCCATCATCACATCAAAATATTGAAAGGATTTTTCCGTCGGACCAAAATCACTAAACTCTATATAATTATAATTTCCAAGATAAGTATTACTCATTACTTTCATCGGAACAAACATTTGGTCAGGGCTATATTTCGTTGTATAAGTATTGTAAGTTAACCCGAGCAAAAAGTATTTTCCCCACGGGGCAACATATTGTCTTTTGAAAAATTTCGAAGTCACTGCATAATTTTTCGCATTTATATCATAGTGGCCCTGCGGTGTATGGTCGGTGGTAAGAAAATAACTTTTTGCGCTCTCAAGGTAAACATCACTTGTGTTATTGTAAGTAGACTTGTACAATTTAAGAGAAAACTCCAGCATCACACTCCTCTTTACCGCGACTCCCAAAAAAACTCATGCTGCGTATTGATAACGTTCGTTCCATAATCATACCAGGCTGCTGTGATTGCCGGATCGATATAAAACCCGTAACCTACAACCACTTTTTTACCCATATAACCCGACACCTGGCTCCCAACATTCCCGGAAAACAAAACTACAAGTGAAAATATAATCAGTTTCCGAAACATCAGATCTTAAAACAAATACCCTAATTTAAAATAAAAATTAAACCTGTTAACTGCTGCTGCGCGTTTGGCAGAAGTGTTTTTAATATATTCATCAGGTGTATCGTTGCGATAATCATCAAAAGCCGCAAGCAAAAGCATTCGCGACATGGCAATAAGATTAATGTTATAACCATAGTCGAAAACGATCCTGTTGCCAAAGATCCTGCTGTGTCCATTTCCAAATGAAATATCTGCATAGCTGTAAGATTGGATCTGTGGACCAAAATTGGTGATGTAACGGGTTCCGTAGGAATCTCTTACCTGTACACGCATAACGCCAGGGTTATATTCCGTTTCATACCTGTTAAAGCTGATGCCAAGGTTAAAATATTTACCCCAGGGAGCAAGGTACTGTGATTTAAAAAATTTCCCATACAGAGAATAGTTTCTTCCTTTTATTACGTAGTATCCCTGTGGATGCGGATCTATCTGCTGGGCGTAGTTGGCATAACCGTATGTATCTACAAGCTCAATGTTATTGTACGTATACTTATACAGTTTTGCTGAAAATCCGAGCATGAATTTTTTACCCGTTGCACCTTCAATGAAAAACTCATGTAAAGTATTTATCGGACTATCAGCATATTCGAGCACGAAGTTGCTAAATGCGGGATTAAAATAAAAGCCATAACCCACTACCACTTTCTTTCCCATGTAACCAGGTACCTGGGAATTGACTTTTAAAATAGAAAATACCAGTACTATTAAAATCAAAATTAATTTCGCACGCCTCATCATTACTTTTTAATTGGGTGTTTTAATTCATATAACATCTGGTAGGTTTTTGCATTTACCAGGTCCTGCCTGTCTTTTGATCTGAAATATTCGTACTTCCTGTAGATGAGCTCATTCTTCCGGATGTCGTATAAAAAGCCATAAAAGTATGTTCTTTTCTTGCCGCTGAGCGATACCACAGTAGCTATACCTGTTTTTAAAACATAGGGGGTGCCGTATTTTTTAATTACTCCCTCAATATCATCCGTGTTAAGGATCTTGTTTTTTTCTTTTTCGGTATCAAATTTTTCATCGAACCAATCATTGATCACTGAATAGTCGTTGATCTTGTCAACCTCTTTGCTGGTAAGCAAGCCCGGATCAATTGTAATGATCTCAAATTCCAGTTTTTGCGCACACAGGTTAATTATTTTACTGAAATCTTCCTGTTTTTGATCAGAACTAACATACTGAATTTCTTCTCTTTGTGTTTCATCTATCTTAATAAAAAAAGGCTCCAGCAACAAGACTTTCTGCACAACTACTGCGCCCTGAATGTTTTTTTTACCTCTATAACTATTAAAACCTGAAGAGGAGTAAGACGTAAAATTACCTGAATTTGATTCTGTTGTACCCGAAGATGGAAATTTGTCAACAAATTCGCGGTCGTTCACAAAAAGATCCACAAATACTTCTTTGTAATAAACCGTGTCGTCGCCCCTGGTAACTCTTTCTTTTTGGAGGCTGGCAATCAGGTCCGTTTTTGAACCCGGCTCTTTGGGTTCTTCTTTCGCTAAAACTACGCTGTCAACTTTAACAACTTCTTTTTCCTTTTTCGGCATCCGGGCAAAATCGTTCATCCCCCACTTTGTTCTTTTCATTAAGCTGAACAAACTGTCTGATAAGGCGTTCAGTTCTTTATTGCCAGGGTATTGTTTATGCGCCCTGTAAACATAATTCAACGACATAATTGTCCACTCATTTTCCGGCATTTTTGCAATTAAATGATACAATTGCTGTGGAAAACTCTCAATTTCTGTATACGATACAATCCCGTTTTCCAGATTTGAATCACTGGAGTAGCTGATCTCACCTTTACCATATAAAGCAACAGCATAAAGGCACTTAGAAACGACTTCCGCCAGGTATTCGTTTGAGGGATATTTCAAAGACATAATATAAGCTGCATACAGGGCGTTCGGATAATCCCTGTTTTTTAAATAAAGCCGGCAAAGCTCCATACGGGAGAGATCACGGATGTATTCAAATTTTTCCTGGCCTAAAACTGAATTTACCCTGTTGGTGTTGTCGCGGTTACTTACAATTTCGCCTATTGCCTGTTTACGTTTTTTTGTATTGGGATGCGTATGTTTTATATCGTCTTCATTTGAGTTGTCTTTAATAGCCGCTACTTCCGGTAAAAAATACGTTTTGGGCAAACTATAATTCGGCCTTTCAAAATACGATTTTTTAAACTCCACCAGCTCAAAAGGCAGGTGCGCATACTGCAGCATATCAAATGCTTTTTCTGCCTGTTTAAGATTGTACGTAGAGCGTTCGAATATTTTGAAGCCTTCGATATCGGCTTCGCTTTCATTTTCTTTAGAGTACTGGCACTTTTCAATGATCCTGTCCTCTTTACTTTGTCCATAGTAATTTTTACTGTCTATCTCCGCATTCTTTACGTAGCTGTTAATATGATGTTGTTTTGTATAATGACAGATTTCATGGCAGATAATAAACGCAAGCTGGGCTTCTGTTTCCGCCTGTGCGATAAGACCTATGTCAATAAAGATATAACCTTTGTCAAAGCTGTATGCATTTACAACTGAAGACTTTAACGTGAAAACGTTTAATTGTTTTCTTAAGGTTGGGTTATCCTTTAAAATAATATCGGTGATCTTATTCAGATAAGCCGTCACTTCATCATTAATAAGTGTATTGCCACTTCTTACGATGCGTTCGATCTGGTAATTGGACGCTGTAAGAAAAGTGGATTTTAATCCTTTATTCTTTTCTTGTTTGTTTTTTAATTCCGTAATGTCTTGTTTTATCACATTGCGAATATCCTGTGTAAATACAGACGGCAACTCGCCTTTGGATTTAAGGGGAGAGTAGTTTTTCTTCAGATCCTGCTGGGCGTTGCCCATGACATAACTAAATAAAAATAAAAGTGTGAGTTTTTTCATTGGTTGTATGCAGGCTTCTACGCTGCTATTTATTAAGAGATAGGCTTTAGTATTTGGTGTGATCTGCTAATGGGCGTCTGTTCAAAACCAGTACTATTGTCTATTAGCCGATTAAATGAAGTGCTAAATATAAATAATTATTGAATTACTTAAAGCCCCCGGCCAGAATAATAAGTATTTTAACGTTTTGTTTTTGTTTACTTTTGCCCAGATGCCTGCAAAAAAAATAGTCCTGTTTTTTTTTCTATCTGCACTGGCGGCTTTTGGTCAGTATGATCCTATGGCCCGAAATGCCTTTATGAACCAGGGAATGCAGGAGGCTTTTGATTACTGGAGTATTTCCAGGCCCAACACCACTTTTCACTCCGCCTTTAAACCCTATTTGAGCAGCAGTTTTGCAAATGCAACTGACTCGGCAGTGCCTTTCAAATTTTATGCTTTCAAAAATTTCTTTTTAAGCAAAACGGTGAATGAAAAACCGCAAAACACCAACTGGGTCAATTTCCAGGTCCACCCCATTCTGGATCTTGAACTCGGCAACGATCTGCTTACCCTGAAGCCAGCTATAACAAGTCTTGGTGGTGTACACCTTAAGACAAACATTAACAATGATTTTACCTTTGCTGCAACCCTTTATGGAGGAAAAACCTCTTTCCCCTTTTTTATTGATACAAGCATTTCCAAACAAAAGATCATCCCTGAATCAGGACAGGCTTACGGAACGAATAGCAAAGGCTACACGTTTTACGATTATACCGGTTATATTTCCTATTCACCAAAAAACAACAAGGTTTTTAATTTTCAACTGGGGCGCGACAAACACTTTATTGGCGATGGTTACAGGAGTGTCTTGCTAAGCGATTATGGTCCGGCCTACCCTTACTTCAGGATCAATACCAATATCTGGCGCCTGCAATACAATGTATGGTACACGATGATGAATGATGTAAGTGCTGCAAATGGCCGTCAGAAAAGCTTCACAAACAAATACGGCACCTTTCATTACCTCAGCTATAATGTAATTAAAGGCTTAAACATTGGCCTGTTCGAGAACATTGTCTGGCGGGGCACTGATACCAATCAGGCGAGGACCTTCGAGGTGAATTATTTAAACCCGATCATTTTTTTCAGGCCGCAGGAATACTCCGTAGGCTCTCCTGACAACTCCTTTTTAGGTGCAAATGTGAACTTTGTGCTTTTTAAGACTCTAAAATTATATGGGCAGATCGGTTTGGATGAATTTCTTTTAAAAGAAATAAGAGCCAGGAAGGGCTGGTGGGCAAATAAGCAGGCCTGGCAACTGGGCGCCAAATACATAAATGCGTTTGGCGTAAAGGGACTCAAGCTACAGGCCGAATATAACCAGGTAAGGCCATTTACTTATACGCATGGGCTCGTAGATCAAAACTATTCGCATTACGGCAAGCCTCTGGCCCATCCTCTTGGCGCTAATTTTATAGAGTTCCTGGGGTTTGTGAATTATAGAAAACATAAATCGGAATTTAGCTGGCAGGGCATGTATGCAATTGTTGGAAAGGATTCTGCTAACGCTAAATCAAATGTTGGGCAGAATATTTTTTTGTCATACAATACCCGCACCTCCGACTATGGCCATCATACCGGCCAGGGAATAAGAACCACACTTCTTCAAAGCACTTTAAAATATACCTGGTACATTGTGCCTGATATGAACATGCGTTTAGAGATAGGGTATATTCAGCGTTCTGAAAGGAACGCAAAGGGTTATGTACTCGAAGATCCTTTTATTTATATAGGCTTTAAAACCAGTTTTTGGAACGTTTACAGGGATTTTTAAGCTTCTTTTGTTGTTTTTGCGCCGATCTTTTGCCTTTTTCCGAAATTTTCCTTTTAATGACAGGCTTTAAACTGTTAATAAATTTTGTACATCAAACAAAAAGCCTATATTTGCAGTCCTTTTTAAAAAAGAGGAAATGGGCAAAAGTCAGTACATAATACAATTTGGCGGACTGCCTGTAGGGTTACACGATTTTGAATTTGATGTAACCGATGCGTTCTTTAACAAGGTTGAAAATAGTGAGATTCAGTCGGCTGATATTCAGGTAGAAGCCACCCTGACTAAACAGAACAATCTCTTGCAGATGCACTTTAATATTTCTGGTACAGTTGGTATTGATTGTGACAGGTGCCTGAAAGACTTTAATTATCCGGTTGATGCCGAAGGAGATCTTGTCATCAAGCACGGTAATCCTTTAGAGAGTACCGACGAAATACTGGTGATTCCTGAAGGACAGGAGTCGTTCGATGTTTCTCATTATTTATATGAATATATTATTTTAGCTATTCCGGCACGGCGCGTTCCTTGTGAACTTGATGAAACAAGTTATACCTGTGATTACGAGATGCTGGATAAACTAAATAATCTGTCCACCGATTCCGAAGAAGGGCCGGCCACAGACAACAACCCTATATGGGA
The DNA here is from genome assembly GCA_043716685.1 of Sphingobacteriaceae bacterium. GTDB lineage: Bacteria > Bacteroidota > Bacteroidia > B-17B0 > Aurantibacillaceae > Aurantibacillus. The sequence continues at coordinate 6,866 of JAYSYG010000027.1, forward strand.
AAAACTAAATAAAATAAAATTTAATAAAAATTAAAACAAGAAATCATGCCAAATCCTAAACGAAAAATGTCGCGTTCACGCAGAGACTCTCGTCGCGCAACATACAAAGCACCATCAATGACCATTTCAAAAGACTCAACAACCGGCGAAGCGCATTTGATGCACCGTGCACATTGGTTCGAAGGAAAACTTTACTACAAAGGAAATGTAGTAATGGAGAAAAAAGCATAATTAAGACCATTTACTCTTATTCAATATTACTTAAAAAGCAGGTATACTATGCCTGCTTTTTTCTTTAATTCCTTATCAACTCATATTTGAAAAAGGTATTTAATACAATTCTTGCTTTCGGTGTAGAAGACCTTCATTCTTCGTACGATAAAAGGCGGATAAAAACCACCAACCTTATCAACCTTCTTGTTATCTTTTTTATACTTATCGGTTACAGCAATTATTTTATTCTTAAAACCGATTTTGCATTTATACCGGTAACCACTTTTCTTTTACTGGCGTTCGTCTCTCTCTTTCTGAATAAGATCCAAAAAACTGAACACGGATTTCTTTTATTTACGATTAACATTAATCTGTCTATTTTTTTATAAACGAGTACTACCCCGTTGAAGTAGGCGCTTATCTTTTCTATTTTCCTTTAATTGTAAGCGTTGTTTTGTTAAACAATCCCAGCTTCAGAGATAAACATTCCGTAATCCATTTTTCTATCTGCACGGTGTTTTTTACCTCAAGTCTTTTATTCGATTTCCCTGGCTTCCAGATACAATCCCTCAATGCGGCCCAGATAAAAGCCCTATGGTACTACGACCTGATTATGGCTACTGCTCTTACTGCAGTGTTGAGTTTTATCCTTACACGCATTATTTATATTCAAAACAAAGAGATCATTGCCCAAAACGAAGACCTCATACAGGCCAAAGAAACTGTAAATATTTCGCTTAGGGAAAAAGA
>JAYSYG010000261.1:0-5610 GCA_043716685.1 Sphingobacteriaceae bacterium
TTGTGAGCGAATGTGTAAATCCTCCTGTAAGCATTTGACTCTGTTTGGGTGTTACCAATGGAATAACAGGCTCGTAGCTGCCCTGCAAAGAATCGCCAACAGGAGCTATCCAGATAAATACTTTGCCATTGGCGCTTGTATTCAGCTGGACATAATTTCCTTTTCCCGCTCCCACAAAACTGAATTTCAGTGTGTATTTTGCATTGTTGGGGTTAGTGCTGTAAACATACACATCCGGGTAACCAAGTGTGTCTAGTTTTCTGTACATGATATTCGCAAGGCTAAATGTATCGAGGGTTGCGCCGGTGTAAATTGCCTTTGTAAGATCATCGCCAATAGCGATCATCACATTTTTCTGTGGCTGCGTAAGGCTTTGCTGTAAAGGCCTGTTTTTATTGTCCTGCTCGTTGTAAAAATTAAAAAATATTTTTGACTTCGCGGTTTGTGCTTCTTCTCCGAAAAAAAACAAGGAGCGTGCATAATTACGCTCTGCATACTGAAATTCAGCAACTATCCTTTTATCCTTGGTAATCTGTTGCCGTGCCGTAAACGTTAGTTCCCCGGTATTGTAATCAATGATATAATCATTTTCCTGGCCGCGCTGCAGCAATCTTCCATCAATGTAAACTTTCTCTGTACCGCTAAGCACGATAATAAACGGCTCGTTGTCCGCACCCTTTAAGCGGTAAGGTCCCTGATTATTTTCAATTCCAAAAAATACCTGGCGCGAGAATTTCCCCCGCGAAACAGCACCCGAAACCTGTGTCTTAAATACAAGCGGTTTTTTAACCGTACTGTCGCGGTAAGAATTTTCCAGGTAAAACCCCTGAGCCCTTTTGTAGAAATTCATAAAATAGCTGTTCTGCGGTCGTGATAATTGATAATCACCAACAATCATTTTTGTATTGTAATTGCTGAGCTGTATAAACACTTTATCAAATTCCTGCAATTGTGCCGTGGTGCCATCTGCCTGGAACGGGATGTTGTTATCCGTAGCAGCCATAACGAGATCTATTTCGGGCGTTAGTTTACCGCTGACCTGCAAATTTAAATTGGAATTTACCACCACATCCTGGTTGTTCCCGAACGAGATCCCCCGGCTTATGTTTCCATTTTTATTGAGTCCGTCGTTCTGAAATAAATTCTCTGATTTGTTGGAATAGTTAATTGTGAAAGGGTTTCCGCGACGTGTCATATCCGAATAAAGATCATCTGCATTCTTGTGATAAAAGAGCTTCTCAAAATTATATGGGAACCGTTTGTAACTCACAAAAAGACTATCCGGTCTCTTACCCTTAAATACCAATGCGTGAAATTTATAATTGATCTCTGGAATCAGTGAGGAATCACCTTGTGGATACGCTTTAAAATAAACACTTCCGGGCACAAGGCTTAGGCTATCGAGAACAAGTGTATCCTTAAAGACTTTAAACAGTTTTATTTGCCGGGGATTAAATGCCTGCGCGCTTCCTTTTATAAGAATAAAAGAAAATACCACCAGTAAGCCTAATCGCCGCAAATTCACCATTGAATAACGTTTTTAAAGATAGTAAATTGTGAGGAAAAGCCGGGTGCGGAGTAATTAAATAGGATTCGATCATTCTATTATCCTCGTCTGTATTCAGCGGAGTATAACCAAAATAGCGAGAACGACGTTTTACCACCTCCAAACGCTTTCAAAATGCATCCCCTGCTTACATCTTTCAACGATGATAAGGAAGCTACTAAAGTCTAATTAATTAATAATACTGTAACGTTTAAAACTATTTACCGTTATTAAAAAGAGGTTGGATTTCTAGGCTTACATTTAAACTTTCAACATGCGCTTTTTATATTTCGTTATATTCTTTTCTATTTCTCTTTTTGGTATCGCCCAGAAAAAAACCACATCAAAACCGGTGAGGATCTTATTTGTATTTGACGCCAGTAAAAGCATGATCTCCAAACACCAGAACAGCACACGTATGGATGGAGCTAAAAACCTTTTTTATCGCTTTGTAGATAGTTTAGGCAAAGATAAAACCATGCAGTTTGCGTTGCGTATGTATGGCCACACTGTAAAATATCCGCCCGGCGATTGCAAGGATAGTAAATTAATTGTTCCTTTTGGCCCGAATAACCTTGCACTTATTAAACAGAAAGTCAGCGAGGCTAAACCCACCGGTATTACTCCGATTGAACATTCCCTTACCGAAGCCGCCAATGATTTTAAAGACAACAAGACGAACAATATCGTTATAATTATTACCGATGGTATTGAAGAGTGCGGCGGAGATCCCTGCAAAGCCAGGCAAAAACTAATGGCAAAAGGAATTGTGTTTAAGCCTTTTATAATAGGAATCGGGCTGAGTCCTGAACAAATTAAAACATTTGAATGTGTTGGAACTTTTTATGACTACGACAGTCAGTCCACATTTTCAACCATTGCAAATATAATCCAGCAGCAGAAATTAAACAAAACAACCACCCAGGTCAACCTGCTTGATCTTAATTCAAAGCCTAAAGAAACCAATGTCAATATGACTTTTTATGATGTGGACAGGAAGGAATACAAATACAATTACATTCATACCTTAAACTACCAGGAAAATCCTGATACGCTTTATCTGGACGATTTCCCCACCTACAAAGTAATTGCCAATACCATTCCGCCAACCGAAAGCAAGGAAATAAAATTATCGCCGGGCAAACACAACATCATCCCGATTGATGCACCACAAGGCTATTTAAGTATAAAAAGAAACGAAGGCGCCTATAACTACAATGAAAAAGTAAAGTGCATTATCCGGAAATCGAATGAGATGAATACGATAAATGTGCAGCCACTGAACACGAATGAAAAATACATTGTAGGAAATTACGACCTGGAGATCCTCACCCTCCCAAGGATCTTCATCAATAAAACTACTATTGAACAATCAAAAAACCAAAGCATCGAAATTCCAAATGCAGGTGTGTTGCAGGTTAAGTGCCTGGAGTCAGGCGACGGGAGTATTTTGTTAAACCGTAACGGCAGACTGGAATGGGTATGTACCCTCAGCACCCAAACCTTGCAAACCTTTTACCTACAGCCGGGAAATTATGTTGGAACCTGGAGGGCAAAAACCTTGAGAGGAAGTATTTATACGGTGGAAAAGAAATTTACCATCACTTCCGACAATCAAACGGTCATAGAATTCTTCAAATAAACAGCTGGTGATTAAATTTTTGGGGTGTCTCGGTTTGAAAAAATGCGGTTGTCATTTCGAATATACACAGTTGGATTTTTTGAACGGACGTGTCAAGATACTTACTAAGTTCTCGATACACTTTTGCGAGAGGCAGGCAAAAGCTACCCGAAAGTACAATGCCTTAAAGGCTGTCCTGTCGTAGGCACAGTTGGATTTTTGAATGGCCGTATTGAGACACTTACTAAGCCCTCGATATGCTTTTGAAATAAGGCCGGCAAAAACTACTCAAACTGACATTTATAAATTTGAATCAAAATCAGGTCCTTGTCCAAATTTTTCTACTCAATTTTTAGGTTAGCCTAAAATACTATTTTGATCCATAAAAATTTAATACCTTTGTGTTATGGATATTTCTCTTACGGAAGAAAACTATATCAAAGCCATCTTTTCCATTAATCATGCCAATGGGGCTTTGGGAGTAAGCACCAATGCACTTTCAGCACATCTGCATAACAAAGCCGGATCTGTTACCGATATGTTGAAACGGCTGGCAGAGAAGAAACTTATCCATTACGAAAAATACAAAGGCGTCTTTCTTACTGGCAAAGGTGAAAAAATTGCGATCGACATTGTTCGTAAACACCGTTTGTGGGAAGTATTTCTGATGGAAAAACTTAAATTTAAATGGGATGAAGTGCATGATATTGCCGAACAACTGGAGCATATAAAAAGTGATGACCTGATAGAGCGCCTGAATATTTTTCTTGGTAAACCGAAAGTCGATCCGCATGGAGATCCCATTCCTGATGCAAAGGGGCATTTAAACAGTCTGAGGGCAAAACCGTTGAACGGATGCAAGACAAAAGGCACATTTATTTTTACAGGAGTATCAGAACACTCCAAATCATTTTTACAACACCTCACTTCAATAGGCCTTAAAATTGGAGATACTATTACAATAGAAGAAATAAATGAATTTGACAATTCTTTTAAAGTGAAAATAAATAAAAACGGAAGCCGGTTTTTCAGTGACACAGTAAGTTCAAACATATTAGTGGAAATAAAAAAATGAGCAGGTCATTAGAAGAAGTAAACGCATCAGTCAACACCCGGAAAACAAGCTCATTCAGGCGCCTGCTGGCATTTTTTGGTCCTGCCTATATGATCAGTGTTGGCTACATGGATCCGGGGAACTGGGCGACAGATATAGCAGGCGGCAGTAAATTTGGGTACAGTTTATTGTGGGTACTCGTAATGAGTAATATTATTGCTCTGTTACTTCAAAGTCATTGTGTAAGATTAGGAGTTGTAACAGGCAAAGATTTGGCCCAGACCTCCCGCGAAAATTATCCGCGCTTCGTGAATTTTTTTTTATACATTCTGGCAGAAGTGGCCATAGCTGCCTGCGACCTTGCAGAAGTAATCGGCATGGCCATTGGTTTGCATTTATTATTTCCAGGCATCAGTATTTTAATGGGTGTATGCATCACTGTGTTCGACAGTTTTATTCTTCTTTTTTTACTAAACAGGGGCATCCGGAAACTGGAAGCATTTATCATAAGTCTTGTTGTACTGATAGGAGCTTCCTTCTTTATCCAGTTACTCATTGCCAAACCTGACATCGCCGAAATTGCTTCCGGCCTGAAACCTTTTCTTGAGAATGAAGAGGCTCTCTACATTGCAATTGGCATCATCGGAGCAACAGTGATGCCACACAATCTCTATCTTCACAGCTCACTGGTTCAGACCAGGAGTTTTAACCGTACTCCAACCGATATTAAAAAAGCAATTCGTTTTAATACCATCGACAGTACAATTGCCCTCAACCTTGCTCTGTTTGTAAATGCAGCCATTCTTATACTTGCAGCAACAACCTTTCATAAAAATGGTAAGCACGATGTGATGGAAATACAGGATGCGCATCAATTACTGGCACCTATGCTCGGCAGTGCACTGGCCCCTATTCTCTTTGCCGTTGCACTTATTGCGGCAGGTCAAAGTTCTACAATAACCGGAACGCTTGCAGGACAAGTTGTAATGGAAGGATACCTGAATTTAAGACTGCAACCCTGGATCAGAAGACTGCTCACACGTATGATAGCGATCATCCCGGCGTTTATCACAATCCTCATACTCGGTGATGGAGCTACCGGAAAACTTCTTATTTTTAGTCAGGTAATTCTTAGTCTTCAACTTGGTTTTGCGATCATTCCGCTTATTCATTTTGTCAGTGATAAAAGCAAGATGGGAGAATTTGTGATTCCAACCTGGCAAAAAATTTCTTCCTGGATAGCAGCCCTGACGATCATCGTCTTAAATATCAATCTTGTTTATAACGAAATCTCCGATCTCATCGTTAATAGTTCCAGTCCAATCCTCGTAAGCTTTACAATTGTTCCACTCTGTGTGTTCTGTTTTATTATGCTGCTTTATATCCTTG
>JAYSYG010000262.1:0-5601 GCA_043716685.1 Sphingobacteriaceae bacterium
CGCTGTCGGTAATCAGGCCAAAGTAAATACAAGTAACAAAGTTAGATTGGGAAGTACCTGTGTTACAGTGATCGAAGGCCAACCGGCATTTTACACAGGCTCAGACGGACGCTTTAAAACCAATCTCAGCGAAGAGGATGTAAAAGGTATAGAGTTTATCAAACTTCTTCGTCCTGTTGTTTACAACTTTGATACCAAAAAATTCGAGGAGTTTTTATCCAAAAATATGCCGGACAGTATAAAAAAGATAAGTATGAGTCAGGACTTCTCATCTTCTACAGCACTTCGCAGAACCGGATTTATTGCTCAGGAAGTAGAAAAAGCTGCTAAGGATGTTAATTTTAATTTTGATGGCGTTCATAAGCCGGTTGACGAAAATGACAATTACAGTCTTGCCTACAGTCAATTCGTAGTACCTCTGGTAAAAGCAGTTCAGCAGCAACAAAAAATGATCGAAGATCAATCCAAGGAAAACACAGATCTCAAATCACAGGTAACTACTCTGCAAAAACAAATGGATGCTTTATTGAATAGCAAAACCGGTTCTACAACAGGTATTAACCAGGCAAACGCTATTGGCAGCGAAGGTTTTGCGATGGAGCAAAATATTCCAAATCCATTTAATGGTGAAACTACCATAAAATATACACTTCCAACTTCCGTAAATACCGCCTTCATGGCTGTATACGATCTTACTGGTAAACAAATTACTTCGTTCCCGGTAACTGAAAAAGGAAACGCTTCTCTTACAATAACTTCAGAAAAATTAGCGGCCGGAATTTATATCTACTCCATTGTAGCCGATGGAAAAGTAATTGATTCTAAACGCATGATTGTTGCTGAAAAATAAATCTACTGCTTATCTATAAAATAAATCCTCTCTTTCTTCAATGTCTGGAAAGGGGGGGTTTTTGCTTTTTGAAAATGTCTGTAACGGATAGCTATATTAGTGTAACAAGCACTCCCACACTACCTGATTCCCTTATTACGAAGCACGGTAAGAAATACTTCCCAATGCCACTTATCAATACACCCCACGTTTACAAAGAGTAAGAAAAAATACAGTGGTTATATTACTTTGATCCGGAATAAATAAAAGAATAAAGCGAACAAATTTTCTTACATTCGTTATACAATCTTAAACTATGAGGCCTTTATTCCTTGTCTTCGTTCACGGCTATAGCGTTACTAATTTAGATACTTATGGCGAGCTGCCTCTACGCCTGAAAAACGAAGCATTGGCCCGCGGCATGGAAGTGCGTATTGAGAATATTTTCCTGGGCCGCTACATCAGCTTTAACGACGAGGTGCGCCTTGACGATGTTTCAAGGGCTATGCAGTCTGCCGTGCAACAACAGATCCCGGCAGACAGCCTTTTTATTTGTATCACGCATTCCACCGGTGGACCTGTAGTAAGAAACTGGTGGCATCTTTTTTACGAAAACCAGGAAGCATTGATCTGTCCAATGAGTCACCTGATTATGCTTGCTCCGGCTAATCACGGTTCTGCTTTGGCACAATTGGGCAAAACACGTTTGAGCCGTGTCAAATCTTGGTTCGATGGGGTTGAGCCCGGACAAAAAATACTCGATTGGTTGGAGCTTGGCAGTAAAGAGGCCTGGCAATTAAATACAGACTGGATCATGAACGGTGGTAAACACATTTCTGAAAAAGGCTTTTTTCCTTTCGTTCTTACCGGGCAGGATATTGACCGTAAATTGTATGACCACATTAATTCTTACACCGGCGAATTAGGCTCTGATGGCGTAGTGCGTGTTGCATCGGCCAATCTTAATTCCCATTATATAAAACTAAAACAACAAGTCCCGCAGGCAGGCACAGGTGGATTGTCCGCCAACACCCTCGAGGTAACGCACTTCCTTGAAGCCCCTCCGACAGCTCTGCGTGTTCTTTCTCAAAAATCTCATTCCGGCGATAAAATGGGAATTATGCGCAGCGTTTTAAAAGAAACAAGTGATCAAACGAATGCGGAAACAATTACTACTATTTTTGAATGTATTGCTGTAACAAATGAACAGGAGTATATATCTACCTCAGCGCGCTTTTCTGAACAAACACGTGAAGTGCAAAAAAAATCTCTCGTAGAAACAGAAAAAAAACTTCTGAAAAGTACCATTTATATTCACGACCGTTATTGCATGGTGATCTTTCGTATTAAGGACAACGAAGGCTACGCGGTAACAAATTTCGACCTTGTACTCACTGGCCCAAACAGCGACCCCGACATGTTGCCTTCCGGTTTTTTTGCAGACAGACAATGTAATAAGCTAAATCCCTCCACCATTACCTATTTTTTTAATTACGATGTGATGGCAGGTGCAGAAGCGATTAAAAAAAACGGGGAAGAAATCCGTAAGGCCCTTCCCGGCATCGACAGCCTTGGTATTCTTATTCACCCGAGACCTGATGAAGGATTTATCCGCTACCTGCCCTGCAAAATAGAAGCGTCAAAAGAATTGTTTGAAAAAGCACTGATGCCAAATTCAACTACTTTAATTGACATAGAACTTCAGCGCATTGTGAGCAACGAAATATTCCGCTTCGAAAAACCGGATCCGGATAAACTAACAGACAGAATATTTAAAGACATAGCACCCGGTGATTCTATTTTAACTTAGCTCCTGATTCCCTTCCGTCTTGAGTCCTATTATTCAATCGTAAATTAAACTCTTTCTAATTGGTCAAAGCTAACAGAGCTTAATTATTCTTAGCACTCTTTTTAAGAACAATATTCTTACTCCGTTCGAGATTGATCTTACCCATATCACTCACCACAAGATCTTCACGGTGCCTTATAAATCCTTTAGAATGGGTTACAATCCTGTAAGTTCCCGCCGGCAGCGCCATTACGTATCTCCCGGTTCTTGAATGGGGTACAAATGTATATTCATAATTGGTAACAGTATTTGTCACTGTAATATCAATGCTGTAGCTTGTGGGTTGGTGCGAAAGAACAGTATCGCCCATAAAGAATTGTCCGGTATAAATTACACTTACAGGTTCCGTATCTTCAAACTTGATCCGGTAAATATCTAAATCGCCAAAACCATTTGGGCGAAAGGCGCTGACATAAGCCAGCCGGTTATCCTGTGTCACACAAATACTCCGGTCGTCATCAGTAGAGTTAATAGGGTAACCAAGGTTCTCCGGTTTTGAAAAGGTATTTGTTTTCTGGTTCCATTGCGACTTAAACAAATCGTAACCGCCCATAGAGTTTGGCCCGTCGCTTGAAAAATAAAGCGTCTGCATATCAATTGAGAGATAAGGCAGATCCTCGTTATAAGGAGAATTAATTGTTTCCGGTAATTTTTGTGGAATGCCCCATTTTCCGCTTGGCAGGCGCCTGCTCATATAAAGATCACTGTTACCGGTTATATTTTCACGGCGCGCAAAAATTAGCACGGAACCATCTTCGCTCACGCAACCACTTGTTTCAATTTTTTCATTCACACTGGGATCTACTATTTTTGCTTTGCCAAAATCCACCGATGCGTCTTTACGTGAGGTAATATAAATATCCCCGAACTTATCAATATGATCCAGGTAGACGTACATTTCCATACCATCAGATCTTAATCCCGTTACCTGCTCATCCAGGTTGGTGTTTACACCTTTGCCGGCATTTCTTGCGGCAGTCCATTTACCGCTGGCATCAAGATTACTCTGGTAAATATCGCTGCTACGGTATCCGTCCATTTCGACTTTTTTCCCACCAATATTTTCTTTGCGGCGCGATGTAAAGACGAGGTACATTTCATCCCTGTCAATAAAAGGGTAATAGTCCGGTTCGCTGCTGTTAATTTCCTTACCCAGATTTTGAAAGCTTACATTACCTGGTTTTTTCATCAGTTTTACTGCGTTCTCACACTGCTCGATATTGCGTTCCACTTCACCGGCACGCTTGGGCTTTAGTTGCGTAAACTTATCAAAGGCTTCAATGGCATCTTCCAGCCGGTTATTTAAATGGTACGCCTTACCGAGATTGATCCACACATCCTCTTCTTGTTTTGGATCCCTGGAAGCCGCTTCCAGCATGGTAACTGCCTCTTCCCTGTTAAGGCGTGTATTTAAATAACAAACGCCAAGCTTGTACTTGATCTTTGAATTATCAGGATCTTTTTTGAGTTCGCTCAGATAAATAGGAATAGCTCCTAAATAATTTCCATGTTTAAAATGTTCTTCCGCGTCTTCTATCTGCGTGAGATTAGCAGGTTGCGAGAACAGAGAAACGCAGTTTAAAAAAAGAATGAGTATGACTGCGTTCGTAAATTTCATTTAAAGCACACTAATATAAATTAAAAGCTTAATAAACAGTTCTACGGCCCTGCTGAATTATTAACAATTCGATGGTTCGTACTTATTGGTCGACAAAATCAGGTATCGGTTAAAACCTAATTAACTATTTCTTCTGTGACAACTTAAACAATTCCTCTTTTTCGCTTTTAGTAAGGCTGTCGTAACCACTCTTGGAGATCTTATCCAGAAGCTCATCCATCGTGTGTTCCCTGGTAGATTTTTTCCGTTCGGTGGTATCTGTGTATGTTCTGTTATGACTTACAACAGTTAGGTTACTTTTCTTTTTTAAGCGGAAAGAAAAATTAAAAAGATCGGTCCCTCTTTTTAAATAATAGCCGTAGAGAAGGCCAAACAAGGCCCCGCCAATGTGCGAGATCTTGCCCCCCGTATTTTCTGAAAGATCAATAATGGTATTTAATGCGAAAACGATCAGGTAAACATACTTATAGGCGATCTCGAATGTGCCAAAAACATATACCCTGTAATTAGGAGAATAGATCGCCATTACCGCCCCAACGCCCATTACTGCCGCCGAAGCGCCTATCAGGAAAGAATGTCCAAAAGAACCGGGAAAAAGCAAACCGAGCACAAGTACAAGCGTGCCACCGCTTATGCCGCTCATAACATAAAGATACAGCAGTTTCTTCTGGCCCATTATGGTGAAGAAGATCTGCGCCATAAAATAAAAAATAACCATATTCCAAAACATATGGCCCAGGCCCTCATGCGTAAACATATAGGTAAATAATGTCCAGAATTTAAACAGGAACGCATCTCCGCCAATAGGAAGCCCCAGGTATCTGATCAGCATATTGTTCCCATTGTGATCAATCAGATGGGCAATATTTCCAACAACGTTAACCGTTAAAAAAAGAGCCACATTTATAACAATGATCTTTGTTAAAACACCCTGCTGCTGAAAATTATATTTTATTTTTTGTAAAAAGTTCATCTGTTTTAATCTTCTTTGTTAATTCCCCAAAGTATAGCTTGCACCTCGATCCTAAATCCGTGTCATCTGTGGCTCTATTTCACGGATACAGTGCCTTGCCGCGCTGGTCAATAAAAATGGTTCCTGTCTTTTCGCCAGATCAATACTAAAATAATGCCTACAAACAATCCGCCCAAATGGGCGAAGTGCGCCACGTTGTCCATCGGGTCATTTCTCCAGCCAGAAAATAATTCAAACGCTCCGTAGCCAATTACAAGCCATTTGGCCTTAATTGGGATGACAAAATAAAGGAGTAATTCCCGGTTGGGAAATAACATTCCAAAAGCCCCAAG